>DATJAY010000027.1 GCA_035515795.1 Candidatus Acidiferrales bacterium
GCGGTTATCGCAATGACATTTCTAACGGTAGGCTCACTTCTCGCGCAGGTGCATATACGAGAGAGCGCAACGATTACGCCGGGGCAGGCGAAGAAAGTAGAGGTGGTAGGAATCAACCATCACCTCAGATATGAATTCAACTGGAGCGGAGAGGACTCAGCGACTCTTGATTATGTGAACTTGGAATGTGACGAGCCAGCGGTAACTATCCGGTCGGCAAACAGCCCGATCATAGTGGATCTGAACTCTGCCGGCTCCGGGGTGTATGTTTTCGAGCCATTGATGCTCATCCAGAGTTCACCTAACCCGCCGCAATATCGGGTCGGGTTCAGTCTATACTTCGACGATTCGTTGATTGATGAAGGCTCGGATGGCGCATCTTATGGTGATTGGTATGCTGAATCAGGGACATCAGAGGCGGGCTACGTGTACGGACGCTGTTGTGCTGAACCGTGGCCGGTCTTTTATACAGACTTTTCAAACTTTTCACTTTCGCTGTCTCCATTGTTTAATGGAATGCCGCTTTACCATGGAGGGACAGCCTCAATTGCCGTAAATGGCGGCTACGACTGCAGTGGACCCTGGAGTCCATGGTACTCGAGTGATCCGCTTAAATTGACTATCATTTCAGGGAATCAATACGCATCCTTTCACACATTCGACCCAGTAACTGGAAACGACGTAAAGTTGGACTCTGTTGTAAACACAGTGGGAGACAGCCTCTACTGCTTTACTCTCGTTGCGGACAGCGTTCAACCGGATTCAATAGGCGAATGGGTTACGGTACGAGGGGAGAGTGACGGCAGGGTTAACACAGATTCGATAGAGGTTATGCCGCCGCCGATTGTGGTCACCTTCAATCCGCCGAAGGTTTCGCCCGGCGACACAGCCGATATTATTCTGAAGCAGCGGAATCCGGATGGCACGATAACAGATTTTCTGCCGGATCAGCATTTTGAAGTTCAAATAGACAGCGGAGGGAGTTATGGGACAATTCTGTCGCAGGGTGATACCTCACAATATTTTGCTTCCAGGCCTCAGCCGCTCAAGTTTATAGCAGTTGACAGCATACAGGCAGACTCCGAGATGATAAGCGTACAGGTCGGACCGGAAGCTTCTTTACCTACTGCAACAGTGCCGGGCATAAAGGAGTCGGGTAAAGAAAGCAGTGCTTTATCCAAATTCCCTCAGCTGCAATTGAGACAAAACAAATCTGCTAATATAAAGAGCAAGAGTTCTCCGGTGAAATCATCGTCGTCGATAGCAAATACTGGTAATCGCAAGAAGGTTTCCTTTTATGAGGGCGACTATGGCATCGGCTGGGTGGAGATTTCCCAGAAATATATTTTGAAAATTGTGCACCATGATCCATGGTCTATATGGCCTGATCTGCCGCCGGTTCATGTGCTGATTCCAAACTCGGCCGGGACAGCGGACTCAATTGTGACTGAGGTTTATCCACCAGATTACAATTATAAACGCGGATTCATCATATCAGTTACCGATGAAAATGGAAAGCCTCCGAGGAAGCCTATGGCGGTGGAAATAAGGCATGACTACCAGCAAGGTACCGGCGGCCATCTGCATGGGTATCATGACGGAAACAGCCTGACCCCTCCACAGAAGTTGCAAGGAATATTTTACGGTCAGGGGAAGAGTGACTCTTTGCTTGAATTAACAACTGATGCAAATGGGATAGCTGTCATCGATTCGCTCGTGGCTTCACAAGTCTCGGGTATGTATCTTATAACTGCATATTTAGCATCCGACCCGTCTATCAAGGATACCGTGAATCTGGCCGTGCAGGTGCCGAGACTTGTTAAATTCGATGAATTATTTCCAGGAGGTGAGAAACGATTTAGCTTTTCTCAATCCGACACCGGAAGAGCAAATCATCCCGACAACGACTATTGTACCACTGCCATGGGCGACAGTTTGTTTCTCGGCATTCTTGATTTTTACAGCTGGTCCTCATCTGATTCGGCTGGCAATGGTGTTATTCCGATAATCGTGAGTCTAAACGATATGAGTCTGCACTGGGGTGGCGTGTTCGATATTTATGATACGTGGCAGCCTGATCATAAATGGCACCGTATTGGACGAAGTGTTGACATCAATAACCCCGGCAGAATTTTTCAGTATCCCGATCCGAACGATTCTAGGCGTGCTATCTCGACTGAGCTGGGAGGTTGGCTAAAATATTGGATGAATCATCACCATGGATATAGGGTTGATGAAGGCAAATCAGTTCATTATGAATTTTACAATGCATATTAATGAGGATGCTCATGCGACATTTAAATTTAACTTTGTTTCTTTCGATTCTTCTATTAGGGCTGGAGACGCACGCCCAGAATGATATAAGGACATGGATTACTCAACACGGTTTGAGTACAGACTACCCTATCCTTTCTAATGTAGTTTTGGTAAACAGTGTATCTTACGCGCCCGAGAGTGAATTTTACTATTATGACTATGTTCTCACAAATAGCAACGGGAATAGGGGAAACATCTGGTATTTTGAAATTGACATCAGGCGCCGTCCTGGTTCAATTATTTATGATACCGTGGGACTGAAGTTTGCGAGCAGGTTTGAACAAGGTGATTTCCAGCGTTACTATCCAGCCGGGACAAAAGCTATCGAGGCTGTTGGATTTCCTTCTTTACCAAGTTTTAAATGGGTTGGAGTCATAGCACATAACTCCGTGGCGAGTTTTGCCACAGGTATAACGCAAATGCCACCCGGTACTATAGTGTCTGGTTTCACTATGATGAGCAAAGCTCTGCCGGGGATAAGGGAGTTCACAGTTCATCCCGATTTCGATGAGGGTAAGTACACGCCGGATATTGATGGAGATACTACCGCAGCTTTGGATTCGATTTACGTTGCCGTTTACAACTACATAGATTCGGCGACCAGAAATATGAATTACCATGGCTGGACGATTGGCCCGACAGCTCCACCATTGGATTTCTCCGCATCATCATGGATCGACACCCTCATCTCCTACAAGCACCAATCCGTCGCACTTGGCTGGCTCAAGGAGGACAAAACTCACAAACAGGACTGTGACGAAATGATGAACGGCAGGGACTGGTACAAGAAAGGGGACTTCGAAAAGCTTGGCAAATGGAATCCAACTAACGACTGGGACTTCGACCGCGATTGGAATAACGGAATAGTCGAAGTATTGGATAGAAGATTGGACAGAGCAAAGACAGAACTTTCGAAGCGAGATTCTGTGGGTGCAAGGAGAGATTTGCAGATATTTGTGATGGAAGTAGAACTGTTGAATAGTCTGAGCAAGAAGCTGGAAGATAGGAAACAGGCTCCGATCATGACAAGCGAGGCTTATGCGCTGTTGAAATATAATGCGGAGTATTTGATAGAGAAGTTACCAGAGGGAAGAGGTAAGAATTAGGAGCCAAAAGAAAGGGAGGAAGATGTTAGATGAAATGCATTTTAATCTTTCTATCGCTGATCGTAGGAGGTGCCTTTGCCCAACCGGCAAAGCCTGGCAAAACGGATGCCGCCAGCCAGACATGGCAAATCCCATTCGCTTCATCGGACAACACGATCTCACTTAGCATCCAAAACAATTCCAGCACTGAGGCGAAGAACGTGTCCGTCGCGTTCAACAAAATTCCTTCTTGGCTGAAATTCAAAGAGAGCATCGCAACTATAAAGAGCATTTCGGCAAATGCTTCTGGGGATGCTGTGTTTACATTCTCCGTCGATAAGAAAGCTCCTGTAGGGAAGGACACGACTTTGTCCGCGACAATAACTACAACAGATGGTCAGTCATGGACGAAGGAGATAAAAATTTCCGTTGGTGCACCGAAAGACTACAAGCTTTACAATAATTTTCCCAATCCATTCAACCCGTCGACAAAGATTGCATTTGAGCTTCCGAAAGCATCGCATGTAAAGCTCATCATCTATGATGTGGTTGGAAGGGAAGTCGTAGAGGTGGCAGATGCAGATTATCCTGCCGGTTATACCGAGCTGACATGGAACGGAACAAGCAAGAATGGACCTATGGTGTCATCCGGTGTTTATTTCTACCGCATCAGCGCTGACAAGTGGAGCAAGGTGAAGAAGATGATGATGGTTAAATAATTCAGAGAGATATTAGCCGAAAGAGATCCCGCGTTATGGAAAAACTCTTATCCTTTTGGGGGCGATGGTGCCGAACAACATTCACATGCTACAACTGAACCGCCCAGCTGAACCACAGAAAGCAAAGTACTCGGATTCATCTTCGCATTGCTGAACTCGTTCGCTATTGCAGCGGCTGTTTTGGGAATACAGACCGCCACTAGTTCGGCTTCACCGGTCCATTAAGACATAAATCGGCGACTTATCTTTTGAAAAGCGTTCTTTCTTTTCTCTTGATAGAAAAGAAAGAACCAAAGAAAAGATCAAGACTTATGAAAAAAATGACGGGAAATTTCTTTGCGCCGCTAAAACAAATAAAATGTCATGAATAGTATCCTCTTTTTTACCTTTCCAGATCGTAATCCTCTGCTCGAATTGTCTCCTTTGCGAAAATGAAGTCCCGTCTCCCTCCACGAATCTATCAAGACTCCTCTAAAGGCGATTTTGGGAATCTCCTCTGTTATATATTAACCGCCGTGTATTAAAATCGCCTCACCTGTCAAGAGGCGGGACGATCCGCCTGTGGCGGACTTTTGGTTCGCTTAACCGTTGTCGTGCAGGAAGATTGGAATCTCCTCATCTCCAGACATGTATTTATACGATTCCGAATCTTTTGGGCGAGCAAAAGAAAGTAGACAGACAACAAGCCTGAACCATATCCGAAGAAAACTATGTTCTTTCTCTTGTCTTGCCATCCCGATTTTCATCGGGACAGGCTCCCGAAAGAACCCAATGAGCGCCCTTGGCGCCATCCCGCAAGGCGGTGACTTAACGCCATTTTTTCTCAATGCCGGTTACGGAAAGCAGGAATTGAGGACAACCCGGCATCGAGAGGAGAAATCTTCTCTGGCCATCGTGAATGCCGTTTGGGTGGTACGATGCACGGCATCGGTTGGAAACCGACGCCTTGAGAAGGCGCAAATCCGCCTCTGGCGGATTTCGAGATTTTTGAAGCCGTCTGTTTTAACAGATCGCGATAAAAACGTTTTGTCACGGCATCGATTAGAAGCCTCTCAGGGGATGCCTTTGTGTCAATGACAGGAGGAATGGACGGAAAAGTTGTTCCTATTTCTTAGACCAGAAGTCGTTCCATCGTTCGGTTTCCTGCTGAAGATCTACGCTTCTCATTATCAGCGGAAAATAATCACCGAATGCCATGGTCGATCCTTCATACTTTTCAAGGGAATTGTAAATTGTCGGGCAGAGTATGAAGCCGTATTTGTACTCGGTCTGCAGCGACGAATCGACTGTGGAACTGTCCAGGTCGTAGAGCTTCTTCTCGAGTCTTATGTCCATGGCTTCCGCAAAACATTCCGCGACGAGTGTATTCCAGTTCCCGTGCTTCAGGCCGACTTTTGATTTGACTGTATCGTAGAGTCCTTCAATCCGTGCCATGTCCGACGAGTCGCTTCGTGCGAGAGGGAGGGCAATCCGGGTAAGAAGGTGGTAATAAAAAATCGATTTGTCGGGTTTATCTTCCTGCGGTCCGACGATCACATATATGTCACCGTTCACCCAGGCCGTCAGCGAAGCGTAATAGGGAAGTAAAGGCATGAATTGGAAATGGATATGCCTGCTGCTGTGCGAAAAGTAATTACTGTCGAGGCGGCAATATGCTTCGACATCCTGCATTGCCTTTTCCGCGAACCGCTTATACCTGTCGTTCTTCGCCTGTATCAGCGGACGATACTCCGCCCAGAGATCCGCGATGCCGGCTTTCCGGTAAAACTCGGCGAGGAGCGCGGGGAGACCGGAGTCCGACTCGACGGTTTCACTTATGTCACCGGTCATCTTCGGGTTAAAGCTCCAATGGAAATCCGGCGGCCCGTCCGTCAGAAGCGCAGCTTCATAAGCTTCTAATATTCTTCCATGGCTTTCGTCAAAGTTCGTTATCTTCCGCTGAAGGGTTGAATCGATTCTGCCGGCAAGGTCGTCGCGGAGCTCGGTCCTTATCGGATTCATTCCTGCGTGGCGCCATTCACCACCGCCTCCCGCTGCATTCATCATCGCATAAGCGGTAAAGACTCTGGCATCTGCAGAAAAATCAAAAAGAGAGTCGCTTCCTTGTCCAAAAATTTTTCCCGCCGGCGCTAAGATGATAAGAGGCAGGAAGATCATGGCCGGGAACCATATCGACCTTATGCTTTTGTCGTGTAAACTCATTGTATCCTCCTGTTTCTGGATAAATTCATATTATGGCTGCCGCGATCGGAAGTGATATTTCAATGTCTGACCCTTGGCGGCGGAGGCGGGGCAGGCGGCTTGTTTGGCGTTGGTTCGCGAACCGGCGGCTTCTGAGGCGGGGGCGGATTAGGATTTGGCCGCGGAGGCGGCACATTGCTCGGTACCCTCTCTCTCACAACGGGTGGTGGATTGGGTGCCGGGGTATAGTTCGGTGGAGGTGCCGGGGTGTTGCCTGGAACCCAGTTGTGTGGTCGATGGTGTTCATGATAATACGGCGGCGGCGGGTTATAGTTTTCATCATACGGCGGCGGCGGGGTGGTATTCGTTTCATCACCGGTTTCCACCACCGTGTAACAACCCGATAAGCCGAGGGCGAAGAGCAACGAAGCTATCAGGGCAATTGATTTTGTTTTCATCGTAAGGATTTCTTCTCAGTTAGACGCCTAGTCTTGCTGGAAAGTTCAGTCTGGAACGTGATATTGATCCTCCCAAGGAACCCGTCGTGTCTTAGGGACGACGACGTGAAGCGTGAGGGATTGTAACACTACAGGTTTGTCATTTCGACGAGCGCTCCTTGCGAGTCGGCCAAAGGCTGATCCGCCTTCGGCGGAGAGAAATCTTCTGTGACGATCGTGAATTCCGGTTGAGTGGAAGTTAATGCAAGATTTCTCCACACACTCGTCAAGCTTTAGGCGTGCCTCGTTTGGTTGGAATGACAGTCATAGTGGAGGTAGTCTCGAAGGTGAGCAAATGTGAACCTGGTCATTTCTGTGACGCCAATCTGCCATACGTGGATGGCAATGACGGAAGGCGCCGGATCACCATCCCATCTTAAGTTGTAATAAGCAGATCGTCAGCTCCTGCTGTGACGGAAGAAAATAAGATTTGCTACGAAGAGGCGTCGAACGTAATTTTCAAAATACGTCTTAAAGCAGAACAGCGACAAGAACTATCGTATACAGGAAATAACAATGAAGATAGAAAGTCTTAAGTTGAAAGGTAATTATATTCGTCTGGAGCAGCTCTCGCATCGACACATCGATGGATTGGTTGCTGCTGCAGCTATTGATCCAGCTCTTTACAAATGGAGTCCTGTTCCACAGGGCAGAGACGAAGTCACGAAGTATGTTGACCTCGCAGTATCGTGGAGCAATACAGGAAGTGCGGTTCCGTTTGCAACTGTCCGCATGGATGATGGAGTAGTCATAGGCTCCAGCCGATTCTTCAACCTGGAGTATTGGCCATGGCCGGAAGGCCATCCTTCATATGGACGCAGCGAACCCGATGCTTGCGAGATCGGTTATACATGGCTGTCCCGCCCGGCGATAAGAACGGGCGCAAATACTGAAGCAAAGCTTCTCATGCTGACACACGCCTTCGAAGTGTGGCATGTGCTCCGCGTCTGTCTGCATACGGATGTTCGTAACGAGCGTTCGCGTGCTGCAATCGAGCGCGTCGGCGGGAAATTCGAAGGGGTGCTCCGATCTCACCGTATGGCTGCCGATTACACGGCGAGAGACTCTGCACGCTACTCAATCATCGCGTCAGAGTGGCCGGAAGTGAGGGAACGACTGATCCGCTTGAGGGATCGAATCCGATAAGGATGAAACTTGGCGGCGGGTAATGGTGTGTAAAAGGAGTGCTGCTGCTATCTCCCATCCCTCCAGATGAAAAAATGCTCGAAAATTACTGTCGAAGGGTGTACCAGCAAGCTTTCAATCCCACTTTTTCCCATTGCAGTACTCCGCCTTTGTTGTATTCATTTCCCAACGACATACGCCAATTCACACAAGAAGTCTTTCCCTCGAAATCATCTTTGGCTTCGCCGATATACTCAACTCGACATATTTCGTCAAAGCCACTCCTCTTCTCCAAGTCCGGGTCGAACAGAATGTTGAAGAATATTATGATAGAAATGAAGTATCACTCCTTTGTAAACTTCTTCCTCTTTTGTCAGAGTGGCAGACTCTTTCCTGGAAATGTCAAAGTGTCATCTTATGGTCCTTGCAAAATGGATCAAAAACGAAGATTTTTAACGGCACAATGCTTGACCTATTCTTCGTAAAATTCACTCAAGCAAAGGAGAGATATTTAAAATGGCAAAAATAATAGGTATCGATCTCGGAACCACGAATTCATGTGTTGCCGTGATGGAAGGTAATAATCCGGCTGTAATAGCGAACTCCGAAGGAGCGAGAACTACACCGTCGGTTGTGGCGCAATCGAAGACGGGCGAGTGGCTTGTCGGCGCGCCCGCCAAGCGTCAGGCAATAACAAATCCGCAGAACACGGTTTTCTCGATCAAGCGGTTCATGGGGAGATTCTTTAATGAAGTCACCGAAGAAATGTCCCGCGTGCCTTATAAAGTGGTACACGGCCCGAACGATTCCGCGCGTGTAGAGATCGGCGGGAGACAATATTCTCCGCCTGAAATAAGTGCGATGATTTTGCAGAAGATGAAACAGACCGCAGAAGATTATCTCGGTGAAAAGATCACGGAAGCCGTAATAACGGTACCGGCTTATTTCAATGATGCTCAAAGGCAGGCAACAAAGGAAGCCGGCGAGATTGCAGGACTAAATGTTCGCAGAATCATAAACGAGCCGACGGCTGCCGCTTTAGCGTACGGACTGGACAAGAAAAACAAGAACGTGAAAGTTGCGGTCTACGATCTTGGTGGCGGCACTTTCGATATTTCCATTCTCGAGCTGGGAGAAGGCGTGTTCGAAGTGAAATCCACGAACGGCGATACACACCTCGGCGGCGACGATTTCGATATGAAGATTATGGATTATATAGCAGATGAGTTCAGGAAGACGGAGAGCATCGACCTTCGCAAGGATCCGATGGCGCTCCAGAGATTGAAGGAAGCTGCCGAGAAGGCAAAGATGGAGCTTTCGTCGCAATTGCAGACTGAAGTGAACCTTCCTTTCATCACTGCAACCGCCGATGGTCCGAAGCATCTCAACATGACAATTACTCGCGCGAAGCTTGAGCAGCTTGTCGGCGATCTCGTTGAAAGAACTATAAATCCCGTCAAGAAAGCTCTCGAAGATGCGAAGCTAACGCCTGCAGGTATCGAAGAAGTAATTCTCGTCGGTGGAATGACGAGGATGCCGAAGGTGCAGGAGATCGTGAAGAATTTCTTCAACCGTGAGCCTCACAAGGGAGTGAACCCGGATGAAGTCGTCGCAGTCGGCGCCAGCATCCAGGGCGCGGTATTGACCGGAGAAATAAAAGACGTTCTCCTTCTCGACGTAACTCCGCTTTCTTTGGGAATCGAGACTCTTGGCGGTGTGATGACCCCATTGATCAAGTCGAACACCACGATCCCGACGCGGAAGAGCGAAATATTTTCCACTGCAGCGGACAATCAGACATCCGTCGAAATACATGTCCTGCAGGGCGAGCGACCGATGGCGCTTGACAACAGGACTCTCGGCAGATTTATTCTCGATGGACTACCGCCTGCTCCCAGGGGAATTCCACAGATCGAAGTCGCGTTCGACATCGACGCTAACGGGATTCTCCATGTTACGGCAAAAGATAAGGCAACGAACAAGGAACAAAGCATACGGATCACTTCTTCAAGCGGTTTGAGCAAAGAAGAAGTGGAAAAAATGAAAAAGGCCGCGGAGGAACATGCCTCCGAAGATAAGACCCGCAAGGAAGAAGTAGAGACAAGGAACCAGGCGGACAATCTTATTTTCCAGAGCAAGAAGCAGCTGCAGGAATTCGGAGATAAAATTCCGGCCGATAAGAAAAAGGCATTGGAAGACGCCATCCAGAAACTGGAAAGCGCTGCCAAGACCGCTGCGGTCGGGCAGCTGAAACCGGAGATCGAGAATCTGAGTAAAGTGTGGAGTGAAGCTGCAACATACATGTACCAGCAAGCTCAAGCTCAGCAGCAGCCCGGTCAGCAAAGCCAGGGTACGCAAGATTCGGCTCAGTCCGGTCAGAGCCAGAACACCGGCGGACAGAAGGCTGCCGAGAATGCCGACTACGAAATAATCGACGATAAGGATAAGAAGTAATTAATCGATGGTGCAGGAGTTGAACTCCTGCACCGGTCTCTCCGCGGCAGTTCAACTGTCGTAGAGCTTTTTGCAGGAAGAATTTTATGAACCCAAATAAACTAACGGTAAAATCTCAGGAAGCCTTGGAAGCCGCAAGATCGATTGCGGAGGAAAATGGCAACCAGGCGATAGAGCCCGAACATCTTTTGATGGCTCTACTGCGCGACGACGAAGGGATCCCGGCATCTGTCCTGAAGAAGGCCGGTGCCAACGTCGATTATCTCCGCTCAAAGGCAAACGAATCGATCAAGAAATTCCCGAAGATCTCGGGCGGCGGAATAGCAAACCAATACCTCTCGCAGCCGCTGGCAAAAACTCTCGATGCAGCCGAAAAGGAAGCGGCTCAAATGCGAGACGAGTTTGTCAGCACCGAGCACATTTTGCTTGCCCTTATCAGCGAAAAGGGGACGGACTCATATAAGATTCTGACAGCACAGGGACTCAATCGTGATCTGGTTTTGAAGGCGCTTCGTGAAATTCGCGGCACTCAAAAAGTGACGGATCAAAATCCGGAAGAGAAATACCAATCCCTGCAGAAGTTTGGACGGGACCTGACCGACCTTGCAAGGAAAGGAAAACTCGATCCGGTGATCGGCCGTGACGATGAGATAAGAAGGGTGCTGCAGGTCCTGGCGAGGAGGACAAAAAACAATCCTGTCCTGATCGGCGATCCCGGTGTCGGGAAGACGGCGGTCGTCGAGGGAATTGCAAGAAGAATTGCAAGCGGCGACGTTCCTGATGGACTTAAGTCGAAACGAATCGTAGAACTCGACATGGGAAGCTTGGTTGCAGGCACCGGATATCGCGGACAGTTTGAAGACAGATTAAAATCGATCATCAAAGAAGTAGTGGAATCCGACGGCGAGATTATTCTCTTCATGGACGAGCTGCACACACTTGTCGGAGCGGGAGCCGCTCAGGGCTCCGTCGACGCTTCGAACATGTTGAAGCCCGCACTGGCACGCGGCGAGCTCAGAGCCATCGGTGCCACTACAATTAACGAGTACCGGAAGTATATCGAGAAGGACCCGGCACTCGAAAGGAGATTCCAGCCGATCTTCGTCGATGAACCTTCCATTGAAGACACCATTTCCATCCTCCGCGGTTTGAAGGAAAGATACGAAGTGCACCATGGTGTTCGTATTACCGACGGAGCGATAGTTGCGGCCGCTCAGCTGAGCAACCGTTACATCACGGACAGATTCCTCCCCGACAAGGCGATAGACTTGATCGACGAAGCCGCTTCAAAACTCCGGATTGAAATGGATTCTCTGCCCGAAGAGCTAGACGAAGTCGAAAGGAAGATCAAGCAGCTTGAGATCGAAAAACAGGCGGTACGGAGAGAGAAGGACGAGGAATCCCAAAAGCGTTTGCTGATAATCGAGCGGGAGCTTGCCGACCTGCGAGAACAAAGCGGACAGCTGAAAGTCCATTGGCAAAACGAGAAGGATCTCATCCAGTCGATTCAGAAATCTAAAGAGGAGATAGAGAAACTTAAAGTCGAGGCGGATACCGCCGAGCGGCGAGGCGACCTCGGAAAAGTGGCGGAGATCAGATACGGAAAGATCGTCGAGCAGGGAAAAAAGATGATGGAGTCGACGAAGAAACTTGCCGAAGTACAGAAAAACAGCAAGATGCTCAAGGAGGAAGTCGATTCCGAAGACGTTGCAGAGATCGTTTCACGCTGGACAGGAATTCCGGTTTCCCGCATGCTTGAAAGCGAACGCAGCAAACTTCTTCACATCGAAGCGAAAATCCATGAAAGGCTGGTAGACCAGGAAGAAGCGGTCTCGGCAGTTGGAAACGCTGTCCGCCGCGCGAGAGCAGGGCTCCAGGACGAGAAGCGCCCCATAGGATCTTTTATATTTATCGGCTCAACCGGTGTCGGAAAGACCGAACTGGCTCACGCACTCGCGGAAGCTCTCTTCGACGATGAAGATGCCATGGTACGCATCGATATGTCGGAGTACACGGAGAAATTCTCGGTCTCCCGTTTGATGGGAGCCCCTCCTGGATATGTCGGCTACGAAGAAGGAGGACAGTTGACCGAAGCCGTTCGCAGAAAACCATATTCGGTAGTCCTCCTTGACGAAATTGAAAAGGCACACCCGGAGGTCTTCAACGTGCTGCTCCAGGTTCTCGACGAAGGAAGACTCACCGACAGCAAGGGAAGGACCGTCAATTTTAAGAATACGATAATAATTATGACTTCCAACCTCGGCTCGCAGCTGGTCCAGCAGAAAATCGAAACGACTAAGGAACGAGACCGTGCCGAGATGATGGAGACATTACGCAATGATTTGTTCAACCTTCTTAAACAGACGATCCGACCCGAGTTCCTCAACAGGATAGACGAGATAATCGTATTCAAGCCGCTGACAAGAAATGAGATAAGGAGCATCGTCGACCGTCAGCTTGAAAGGATAATCTCAAGGGTCAATGTCAACAACAATATCAAGCTGGCTGTCAGCGATAGAACGAAGCTGTTTTTGGCTGATGCCGGATATGATCCGACGTTCGGAGCAAGACCACTGAAAAGAACTATACAGAGATACATTTCCAACCCACTTGCGGAGAAGGTTCTTGCCGGGGAATTCATGCCGGGCGATTCGATAGAGATCGACATCCCGGAATCGGGGAAATTGGAATTCGTGAAGGTTACCGAAAAAGCGGAAGCGGTGAAATAATATTTAGTATCTCTCCAGAAGCCCGTCAAGCGTAACACCGACGGGCTTTTGCTTTTTTGCAGGCCGAAGTTGGACATACCACTTGTGAGCAACCTTTTCATGTTTGGGAGTCATCCCGGCAGGATTCTTGCATTTCTGCCAAAAAATACGCATTTTTAATTAAAAAGTGGCAAGAAAAGCATCCCTCAACCGCGATACCAAAGAGACAAAAATTTCCTGTTCCTTAAATCTGGATGGAAAAGGAAAGTATGAAGTCTCGACCGGCATCAAATTTCTCGATCACATGCTCGAGCTTTTTTCAAAGCACAGCCTCATCGACGTCCAACTGAAAGCGAAAGGCGACGTTCGTGTGGACGATCACCACACCATCGAAGACGTCGCCATCGTGCTGGGAAAATGCATCGAGAAAGCGCTCGTCGATAAGGCAGGAATAAATCGATACGGCACCGCGTACGTCCCGATGGACGAATCATTGGCGAGATGCGTTCTCGATCTTTCGGGCCGCGGCTACTGCATCTACAATGCAGAATTTTCGCGCGCAAAGATAAATGATCTTTCGACGGAGATGATTGAGCATTTCTTCAAGTCCATTTCGGAAAACATGAAGGCAAATGTTCACATCGATCTCCTTTACGGAAAAAACAACCACCATCGCAGTGAAGCGATCTTCAAATCTTTTGCGCTTGCCCTGCGCGAAGCGGTGAAAATGAACCCGCGAATTTCAGGTGTGCAGTCAACAAAAGGAAAACTATAAATGCTAACGAACAAGACAATCGGTATAATCGGGGCGGGACACATCGGCGCTGCAGTCATCGGCGGACTCATCAAGGCGAAATTAACGTCTCCCAAAAATATTATCGCGTCGAGACGGAGTGAAGATAATCTTGCTGAGCTTGCCAAGATTTTTGGAATCCACACGACAACGGACAACAAGAAAGTCGCCAAATCTTCCGACATCATAGTGCTCGCAATCAAGCCGATGAACTCAAGAGATGTCCTGAACGAAATCAAAGAACTCATCACGCCGTCGCAGGTCATCATCAGCGTTATGGCCGGTATCAGAACTTCATTCATTAATTCGATACTCGGAGTTGAATGCCCCGTGATTAGAACGATGCCGAACACGCCCGTACTGGTCGACAGCGGCGCCACCGCAATAAGCAAAGGAAAGTTCGCCGGCGAGGAGCATCTCAAAATTGCACATGCGATTTTCAAATCTATCGGTACGGTCGAAGTTGTTCCGGAAAACTTACTCGACGCCGTGACCGGCCTGAGCGGAAGCGGTCCGGCCTATATATACATGGTGATCGAAGCGATGACAGACGGCGGCGTTAAGATGGGTATACCCAGGCAGATCGCTTTCAAGCTCGCTGCACAGACCGTCTTCGGCGCTGCGAAACTCGTGATCGAAACAGGAAAGCACCCGGCGATCCTCAAAGACGAGGTTACTACACCCGGCGGAACTGCGATAGCGGCAGTGCATGAACTTGAAACTCACGGATTGAGAACGATGTTAATAAACGCCGTGTCGACGGCAACGATAAGAAGCAAAGAGTTGAGCAAGATAATAGAGGAGAACGACAACGCATAAAGTGACTGTGATTGATTATCGCACGAGCAACCTGCTATCGATAACCAAGGCGTTGCAGGAAGTAGGGGCGATTGTCGAGCTGACAAACAAGCCGGACGAGATCGCCACGGCCGAAAAACTTGTTTTGCCGGGCGTCGGCGCCTTCGGTGCCGCGGTTAGAAACATGGAGTCGTTAGGAATCAAGCAGGCTATCGTGGAGTTTGGAAAAAGCGGGAAGCCTCTGATAGGTATATGTCTCGGGATGCAGCTGCTCTTCTCGGTAAGCTTCGAACTCGGGATCAACAATGGACTCAATCTGATGCCTGGAGAAGTTGTCGCATTCAATTCATCGATGAAAGTCCCCCACATGGGATGGAACAAAGTGGAGTTCATGAAGCCTTCGAGGCTGTTTCGTGACTTAGGAGGCGGCCAGTATGCGTACTTCGTCCATTCGTACTATGCCAAGGTCGATGATAATTATGTTTCCGGAATGACTGAGTACGGGATCCATTTTCCCGCAATCGTAGAAAATGGAAATGTTTTCGGGATCCAATTCCATCCCGAGAAAAGTCAGAGTTTCGGTTTGAAAATCTTAGACAATTTTCTGAAAGCGTAAGGAGCCGTAATGCAGGCGATGAGAAAAAGACTGGAAACTAATATGTGGAACTGTGGAATGCATTGCGAGAAAAAGAAGGCGGGATAGTTTTAAGATGATTCTAGTAATTCCCGCAATAGATTTGCGGAACGGTAAGTGTGTGCGCTTGATACGCGGTGAGGAAGGGACAGAAAAAATTTATTCCGACGACCCGGTAAAAATGGCAATAATATGGAGAGGTGAGAATTTCAAGACGCTGCATCTCATCGATCTCGACGGGGCATTCGAAGGGAAACTTTCAAACTTCGACACCGTGAAATGCATTGTCGAAGCGGTCGACATTCCGGTGGAATACGGAGGAGGAATAAGAACCTATGAGGATGCCAAAAAGATGATCGATGTCGGCGTTTACCGTATTATTATCGGCACCGCTGCTGTAAATGATGAAGATTTGCTTTTGAACCTGCTCAGAGACTTTGGGCCGAGGAGAATTGCGGTCGGAATCGACATGAAAGACGGTATCGTTCAGATAAAAGGATGGAAAGATTCAAGCGGAATCTCTGCCGTCGCACTCGGGAAGAAATTGAAAGGCAACGGAGTCGTCCGAGTTGTTTATACGGACATCACCCGCGATGGTACATTAAAAGGACCGAACTTCGATGCGATGAAAGAATTCGGAAAGGAAACCGGACTCCGCGTAACCGCATCGGGCGGAGTGTCATCATATCAGGATTTGTTAAGATTCCAGGAGCTGGAACAGTATGGAGTTGACTCTGTGATTGTCGGAAAGGCACTCTACGAAAACCGTTTCCCATGTGTCGAGCTCTGGAGGATGAACGAAAAAGTACTCGACGATCTGGGGCCGACGAGACGATAGATGCTGGCCAAACGTATTATACCCTGCCTCGATGTAAACGCCGGCAGGGTAGTAAAAGGAGTAAACTTCGTCAATCTCACCGATGCGGGCGACCCGGTTGAATCCGCAAAGTTTTACGAGCGGGAGGGTGCCGACGAAATAGTTTTCCTCGATATAACCGCGAGCTCCGATAACAGAGCAACGATGCTGAATGTGGTTCGAAAAACCGCCGAAACCGTATTCCTCCCGTTCAGCGTCGGAGGCGGAATAAGATCGGTGGATGATATAAGAAGCATACTTTCAAACGGCGCGGACAAAATCAGCCTGAACACGGCGGCAGTGTTGAAGCCGGAACTCATTTCTGAAGGCGCTGAAGAGTTCGGAGCCCAGTGCATTGTCGTCGCAATTGACGCAACCAGGAACGATTCGCAGCAGAATGCGAAGAGTACCACATTGCCATCTTCACTCGAACACCTTACTATGCCGAATGTCGAAGAGTCTTCCGGCTACGAAGTCTATATAAATGGCGGCAGAACATCTACAAAAATAGATGCCGTCGAATGGGCAAAGTACGTTGTTTCCTGCGGCGCAGGAGAAATTCTATTGACGAGCATCGATAGAGACGGAACAAATAGCGGCTACGACATGGAAATTCTGAAGAAGGTCACGACAGCGGTGAACGTTCCGGTCATAGCAAGCGGCGGTGCCGGAACCCTGGACCATTTTTATGACGCAATAAATCGCGGAGGTGCAGATGCGGTTCTCGCTGCATCTGTGTTTCATTTTGGTAAATTCAAGATAAGGGAAGTAAAAGACTACTTATCAGAGAAAGGCGTTCCGGTAAGAATATGAATAACATGGATGAGATCATTGCCAAGCTAAAATTTGATGACAGAGGTTTAATCACGGCCGTGACTCAGGATTATGAGACCGGTGAAATCCTCATGCTTGCACACATGAATTCAGAAAGTTTCAGGAAAACGGTCGAGACAGGGCAGGCAGTTTATTGGAGCAGGGCGAGGAACAGACTCTGGCACAAAGGCGAAGAATCCGGCAACTTTCAAAATGTCAAAGCCATTCTCATCGACTGCGATGGGGACGCGGTAGTGTTGAAGGTGGAACAAATCGGTGGCGCGGCCTGCCATACGGGAAACCGATCGTGTTTTTCGACTAAAATTGAAAATGGGAAAGTTGTCGATATCGGAGTGAAAATATTCGATCCGGAAAAAGTCTATAAACATAAGGGAGAATGATGGCAAAACCGAAGGTTGCAATTCTTATTGGAAGCAAGTCGGATGAGGCAGCGATATCCGAAGCCGTTGCGTATCTCGATTTTTTCGGAATAGATCATGAACTTCAAGTCTTGAGCGCCCACCGAAATCCTAAAGAGACGGCGGACTTTGCATCGAACGCGGAAAGAAACGGTTACAGCCTTATTATCGCGGGTGCCGGCATGGCGGCACATCTTCCCGGCGTTGTGGCAAGCCTCACGATTCTGCCGGTCATTGGTGTACCACTAAGCGGATCGGAACTCTCAGGAGTCGATGCATTGTATTCCATTGTCCAGATGCCGCCGGGGATTCCCGTCGCGACGGTTGCGATTGGAAAGGCGGGCGCAAAAAATGCGGGCGTCCTTGCTGCGGAAATCATCGGACTATCCAGCAGTGACGTGAAACAAAAACTCATTGAATTTAGATCGAAAGGCTCCAAACTGTGAGAGCTCTCGTCACCGGCGCCAACGGATTGCTCGGGCAGAAAATTGTCGAAGTATTTAAAAGAGAGTCCGAGTATGAGCTTCTTTCATGCGATCTGGTTGGAAACAATAATGATGGACAGACCCTCGATATTACCGATCATCAAAAAGTCATGGATGTCGTAGGCTCTTATAAGCCTTCTTTGATAATCAACGCTGCCGCTTTTACAAACGTCGATCTGGCCGAAACGGAAAAGGAAACGGCATATAAGATCAACGCAACGGCCGTGGGCTATTTGGCGGATGCCGCGAATGTCTTCAATGCAAAATTAGTTCATATTTCCACGGACTATGTCTTCGACGGCAAGAAAGGCGAGTACTCGGAAGAGTCACTTCCTGAGCCGATCAGCTATTACGGGAAGACAAAGCTCGCCGGAGAAAATCTCGTCAAATCTAAACTGACAGATTATGCTATCATCAGGACTCAGGTTCTTTACGGCTTTGGGAGAAACGTTAAGAAGAACTTCGTCATATGGGTAGTCGAGCAGCTCACGCGCCGTGAGAAAATTCGCGTCGTTGACGATCAAGTCGGAAATCCGACACTCGCAGATGAGCTGGCGTTTGCGATCCTAAAAGTCTGCGAGAAAAAGGCGACCGGGTTGTACCATGTTTCAGGTTTTGAGACTATCTCGCGGTACGAATTTGCCAGCAAAATCGCGGATGTGTTCGGCCTGGATTTCTCGCTCGTAAAAAAAGTAAAATCGGACGAGCTTGCACAGCCGGCAAAGCGGCCACAGAATTCCAGTTTTATCTGCTTGAAAGCTCAGACCGAACTCGGCATCAACATGCCTCCCGTTAGCGATTCGCTTTATCAAATGAAGCAACAGATGAAACTCGTCCAGAATGGATCCCTCAGGGACCGGCATGCGTGAGACATTGAATCACAACTAAGCGAGAACAAATGCTTGATTTAAAATATATCCGGGAAAATACTGACCTAGTTAGAGAAGCGATTAAAAAGAAGCATGAAAAGGACCGACTCGACGAGATAATTGAACTCGATGGGAAGAGACGGGAGCTTCTTCAAAAATCCGAAGCTATTAAAAGCGAGCGAAACAGGATAGCTGATGAAGTTGCGAAGTTGAAGCGTCAGGGCAAGGACGCTTCCGATTTCATCGCTTCAGGAAAAGGAAAAGGGGATCAACTAAAAACATTTGAGGACAACCTGCGAGAAATTGAACAAAAACTCGACGACCTCGTCCTGTATGTTCCCAACGTACCGCATCAATCCGTTCCCGCGGGAGACGATTCGAACGACAACGTGGAAGTCAGAAAATGGGGAGAGGCGGCGAAGAATTTCGACTTCAAGCTCCTCGATCATTTAAGCCTCGGCGAGAAGCTGGGGATTCTCGATTTCACCAGGGGCAGCAAGGTTACCGGCGCCGGATTTCCTGTTTACATCGGAAAAGGGGCCGCACTTGAGCGTGCTTTGATAAACTTTATGATCGATTTGCATGTTAGTAAACATGGATATACGGAGGTATTCCCGCCGTTTGTCGTGAACCAAGCGTCGATGCGCGGAACCGGCCAGCTTCCGAAACTCGCCGATGACATGTACCACTGTGAAATCGACGATCTGTATTTGGTTCCGACAGCGGAAGTTCCGGTAACGAATTTGCACCGCGATGAAATATTGGCCGTCGATCAGCTGCCGGTTAGATATGTTGCGTACTCGGCTTGTTTCCGAAGAGAAGCAGGAAGCTGGGGAAAAGAGTCACGCGGCTTTTTGAGAGTACACCAATTTAATAAGGTTGAACTTGTGAAATTTGTCAGGCCGGAAGAATCGTATGATGAGCTTGAGAAGCTAGTTGTGGATGTCGAAGAGGTGTTGCAGTTGTTGAACATACCTTATCGAGTGATGCTCTTATGCGCGGGAGATTTAAGTTTTTCGGCTGCAAAGTGTTATGACATTGAAGTCTTCGCTCCTGCGACGGAAGCGAGGAGCGGCTGGCTCGAGGCCTCGAGTTGTTCCAACTTCGAGAGTTTTCAAGCGAGACGCGCGAATATCAGGTTTAAAAGGGATCCTAAGTCGAAGCCGGAGTTTGTGCATACGCTGAACGGATCCGGACTTGCGACATCGCGGCTGATGGTCGCGCTTCTAGAGAATTATCAAACGCCGGAAGGAAAAGTTGTTGTGCCTAAGGCACTCCATGAATATACAGGATTTGCAGTTATCGGTTGAACCATGAAATCACTTCTTCGCCTTTTTCCTTACCTGAAAAAGTATAAGACGACGTTGATCCTCGGCTTGTTGACGGTGGTACTGTCGAACATCTTCGGCAACTTCGTCCCGTTGATTGTGGGAGGTGCAATCGACCAGTTGAGATCCGGGCCGAGTTCATTGAAACTTATCGAATACGCAGCGCTGATTATCAGCCTGATATGCCTCAGCGGATTTTTCACGTTCCTGACCCGACAAACAATCATCGTTACGTCAAGAAAGATAGAATTCGATCTTGTCAATAATTTTTATTCGCATGTGCAGAAACTTTCATATTCTTTTTTTCTGAATACACCGACCGGAGACGTGATGGCACACGCGACGAACGACATTTCTGCGGTACGCAACGTCCTCGGCCCAGGTATTATGTACACTTCAGATACGATCACCGGCTTCATCATGGTCATCGCGATAATGTTCTCGATCAATGTGAGACTCACTCTCTATTCTTTGATTCCGCTGCCGTTCGTCTCCGCGGCGGTATATTACATCGGGAAGCTCGTCAATCGCCATTTTGAAGACGTGCAGGCCCAATACAGCAGTCTGACCGCGAGAGCACAGGAAACCATTTCCGGAGTGCGAATCGTGCGCTCATATGTCAGGGAAGATTACGAGACCGAACGATTTAAATCACTGAGCCGTGATTACCTGAAGAAAAACCTGATACTGGCACAGGTTCAATCGATTCTCTGGCCGCTCATGGGTATGCTGACGGGGGCCGCCGGAGTTATAGTTATTTGGCGGGGCGGGTTGGACGTCATCTTCAACACACTCACGCTCGGCACCATGGTTGCGTTTTTGGTTTACCTCGGTCTGCTGACCTGGCCGCTCATCGCATTCGGATGGGTCATAAATATTTTCCAGCGTGGCGCCGCCTCGATGGGAAGGCTCAATAAGATCTTCGACATTCTTCCGGAAATTAAAGATACTGCGGAGACCGATCATTCGATTAACGAAATTGAAGGAACAATAACTTTCAAGAATGTCTCTTTTCGATTTCCATCGAAAGAAGACTACGCGCTGCGCAACATAAATATCGAGATCGAGAGAGGTACTACACTCGCAATCGTAGGCAGAACGGGAAACGGAAAAACTACGATGGTCAACCTTATCCCGCGGCTTCTCGATTGCACTTCAGGAGAAATCCTGATCGACGGAATTCCGATCAGGAAAATTCCAATAGATGCTTTAAGAAGAAGCATCGGCTACGTTCAGCAGGAGACCTTCCTTTTCTCCGATACGATCGCGAACAATATTGCGTATGGAGTGGAGATCGCGACCAATGAAGATATCGAATGGGCTGCCAGAGTTTCGCAGATTCAAAAAGACATTGACATGTTTCCCCACAAATATGATACACTTGTCGGTGAAAGAGGAATCACGCTATCCGGCGGCCAGAAACAAAGAGTCGGAATCGCGAGGGCTATTATGAGAAAGCCCAGCATATTGATATTGGACGACGCACTTTCTGCGGTCGATACCTATACCGAAGAGGAGATTTTGTCTCAATTGAAACAGGTGATGAAGGAAAGAACGAGCATCATCATCAGTCACCGGATATCGACGGTGAAAGACGCGGACGTGATTATCGTGCTCGACGACGGTGCGATAGCAGAGACGGGAACTCACGAAGAACTCGTTTTGAAGAACGGAATATATGCCGATCTTTACAACCGCCAGCTTCTCGAAGAAGAGCTGCAGCGTATGTAAGCAAAACTGAAGAGCTAAGAGCCGGGGAAAATGAGTCCACAACCACACGTGAGCACCGAAGACTAACATGTTGAAGATCAATTTCTATGAAGTAGACAAAGACGACAAGCGGTTCATCAAGAAGTCCTTGAAGGGGAAGTTTACTCTCTCTTTCTTTGCCGAACCGCTTACAGAATCGAACATCTACACCGCAAAGGATGCAGATGTCGTGTCCGTCTTCATATATTCGGTCCTGGACAAGAAAAACATTTCTGCACTGCCGAAGCTGAAACTCATTGTCACGAGGAGCACCGGCTTCAACCACATAGATTTGAAAACCGCTTCGAGCAGAAGCATCCCCGTTTGTAATGTCCCTTATTATGGCGAGAACACGGTTGCCGAGCATACTTTCGGATTGATACTCGCACTCTCCCGCAACATCCACAAAGCCTATGTCCGGACAAGCAGGAATAACTTTTCCATCGAAGGACTCGAGGGGTGGGACATCAAAGGCAAGACTCTCGGGGTCGTCGGGGCAGGAAGCATCGGCTCTCACGTTATAAAAATCGCAAAAGGATTCGGGATGAATGTCGTAGCCTACGACCTTCACAAAAACCATTTCATGGAAGAGGTCCTCGGTTTCAAATACGCTTCGCTTGACGAACTCCTAAAAGATTCCGATATCATCACTCTTCACTGTCCTTACAATAAGGCGACACATCATCTCATAAACATGAAGAACATTGAACTTGTAAAGCGAGGAGCGTTGTTTATAAATACGGCCCGCGCAAGTATCATCGAGCCGGCTGCACTTCACTATGCTTTGGAGACCGGGATCTTCGGCGGCGCCGGATTGGACGTTTTTGAAGGCGAAGATTTGGTCAAGGAGGAAAACCAGATGCTGACGAGGAACGTCTCGGTGGAACACCTTCGAGCAGTGCTCGAAAAAAATATTCTCCTAAATCGTGAGAACGTGATAATAACTCCTCACATAGCGTTCGACAGTGTCGAAGCGGTGGAGAGGATCCTCGAAACAACGGTGAACAACATTGAATCGTTTGTCGCGAGGAATCCGACGAATGTAGTGAATCCGGACTAAGAAACTACTAAGCAATCGTTTCTAAATCCTGAACAATATCATATGAGAAAAGCATCAAGCGGGAAAAGGTCAATTACGAAAGAGAAATCCTCGTCCCTTGAAATCTATGATTTCGAAATTCGAGCTTTGTATTTGTTTAAACTTCAGGGATTAAAAATTAGAATTTGAAAAAGTTATGGCGGTAGAGATACACGAAGAGGAAATACTAGGGAAAGCATACGATGCAAGGTTGATGCGGAGACTCCTGCATTACCTGAAGCCCTACTGGTGGCAGGTGGCGGTGGCGATAGTAATCACGATCGTTTATTCGTGGATGGGGCCGGTGCGCCCTTATCTGACACAGATCGCCATCGACAAGTATATTCGCCGCGGAGATGGTGCCGGCCTTTTCAAGATTATCGAATTGTTGTTTGCGGTGACCATGGCGCAAGCGTTGCTGCGATATGGCTCAGCGTATCTGACCCAGTGGATTGGACAGAAAACGATATTTGACATACGCATGGAGATATACAAACACCTCCATAACCTCGGGATCAAGTACTTCGACAGAAATCCCGTCGGAAGATTAGTGACGAGAGTGACCAACGACGTCGAAGCCCTGAACGATCTGTTCTCTTCCGGCATAGTGATGGCGTTCGGGGACGTCTTTACGATTATCTGGATTCTCATTTACATGTTCGGGCTCAGCGCCTCGCTTGCTGTGGTGACGCTGCTGGTTCTGCCGATCCTTGCATACATCACGATGCTTTTCAGGAAGAAAGTGCGTGCGGCGTACCGCCAGGTCCGTCTGCACATCGCAAGGATGAACGCGTTTCTTCAGGAGCACATATCAGGGGTCATCGTAGATCAGATTCATAACCGGGAGAGAAGGGCCCTCCACAGCTTTGAAGAAGTCAGCGGGAAGCTGAAAGATGCGAACGTAAAATCCGTCTTCTACTACGCGCTCTTTTATCCCGGCGTGGAGGCAACCCAGGCCATCGCCGTCGGCCTCATCATCTGGTATGGTGGAACACATTTGGTTCCCGAATCCGTTCTTCAATCCAACGGCCTCACCATCGGTGTTTTAATTGCATTTCTTCAATTCACCGAACAGTTCTTCATGCCGATAAGAGATCTCTCGGAAAAGTACAACATTCTTCAAACCGCCATGGCGTCATCGGAAAGAATTTTCAAAGTCATCGATGACAAAACAATCGTACCCGAACCTGACGTGCCGTTGCCGTTGGAAAATGTGGAAGGCAAAATTGAATTTAAGAACGTCACCTTTGCTTACGATGATCAGAATTACGTTTTGAAGAATGTATCCTTCACAGCAAACCCCGGTGAAACGATTGCGATCGTCGGTGCCACGGGTGCGGGGAAGACTTCTATAGTGAATCTTCTGATGAGATTTTATGACGTGAATAATGGCGGCGTTTTTATCGATGGAGTTAACGTCAAAGATATTTCGACGGCAGAGCTTCGAAAGAACATTGCCATCGTAATGCAGGATGTCTTTCTATTTTCAGGCAGCGTGCGCGACAACATCTCCCTCGGTAATAATAAGATCGGATTTGAGAAAATTGAAAAAGCGTCGGCGCTGGTCGGGGCGGACGACTTCATAAAACGGCTTCCAAAGAAATACGACGACGATGTGAAAGAACGCGGTGCCGCACTTTCCGTCGGGCAGAAGCAGCTCATTTCATTTGCACGAGCTTTGGCTTATGATCCGAGGATTTTGATCCTTGATGAGGCGACTGCGAATATCGACACGGAAACCGAGCAGCTGATTCAGGAGGCTACGGAAAACCTGTTGAGGGGAAGAACAAGCATAGTTATCGCTCACAGGCTCTCCACAATTCAACATTCGTCGAAGATCATTGTCCTTCACAAAGGTGAGATCAGAGAGCAGGGTACACATCAGGAATTAATTGCACTCGGCGGAATCTATTACCGCCTGTACCAGCTTCAGTACAAAGAGCAGGAACGTCTTGGCCAGTCCCGTGTCCCGCCGGAGTCCCTTAAGCGCCTTGCGCCATCACGAGTCATGAAATAGTTTTGACAGGATAGAAGCGTTTCAAAAAAGCTGATCGAGAAATGTCCGTTCTGTTACCGCAAATTAGTCGGTTCCACGAACGGGACCAATTCCTGATCGGTCTAATCTCTGAAATTCGTTGCGACAAACTCGTAACGAAACAGCACCCGGTTTTGACTGAAAACATCAGAATTGCCGGCAAAATAAAACGGAGGGATATATGTCTTCGGTAGAACGTTACAGGCGCGCCCCAGAGAGGAATCCTCTCATGACCCTCGGACGCCATATCGATGAAGGGGAACGAAAACATCCGGAAGCAACCGGAGATTTCAGCGGATTGCTGAGCGACCTTGCGATCGCCGTCAAACTCATCTGGCGTGAAGTCAGTAAAGCCGGTTTGATAGATATTCTCGGCACAACCAATAAACATAATGCGAGCGGCGACGAAGTAAAAAAGCTTGACGAATTTGCCGACGAGACAATTTACAAAGCCATGAACCATGGCGGTCACCTCTGTGCCATGGCTTCAGAGGAGAGCGACAGTCTCCTGAATATTCCCGCCGATTATCCGATTGGCAAGTATGTGTTAATCTATGATCCGCTCGACGGCTCATCGAACATCGACGCAGATGTGTCGATCGGGAGCATCTTCGGAATTTACCGCCGTGTCACTTCATCCGGTCCCGGTACTCTTGCAGATTGCCTGCAGCCGGGTTATAAACAGGTGGCCGCAGCGTACACTATTTACGGGTCGAGCACAATTTTCGTTTATTGTACCGGCAACGGGGTCCACGGATTCACGCTGGATCCATCCGTCGGAGAATTTTTGCTTTCACACGAGAATATGCGAATCCCAACGCGGAGTAAGACTTACAGCATAAACGAAGGCAACTACTTAAGGTGGGATAATGGCGTGAGAACGTATGTCGACTATTTGAAAGAAAATGATCCGCCTTCGCAAAGGCCGTACAGCTCCCGCTATGTCGGTTCACTCGTCGCAGACTTCCATCGGAACATGTTATACGGTGGAATATTTATGTATCCAAAAGACACGGTGCACCCCGAAGGTAAACTCAGGCTCTTATACGAATGTTCGCCGTTGGCATTCATCGCAGAGCACGCAGGCGGAAGGGCAAGCGACGGATGCAGAAGGATTCTCGACATCGTTCCAGCATCGCTGCATCAAAGGACACCTTTCTTTGTCGGATCGGAGAACGATGTGAAGGAAGTTGAAGAGTTTTTGTCAAAATCAGTTTAGGGGATTCGTGGGGCTGTCGGGGTAATCGGGAAATTCGCTTGCGTCGACGACCATGGCTCTATCAAATAAGGCGGAAAGATGTCTGTCGACTTGCATTTCAAAAATGAAGAAAGTAGATTTGACCATGAAATGGGCAAGGGATAAAGATGGAGGATCAAATTCTTCATTTATTTCTGCTGGTACGGTGTTTACAGGACGGGAACCGACAAATCAAGAAGAGGCATAGATTTCCCTTGCCACCTTTTTCATATGAATCCCTCGATGGAGGGACTTTCTCATTGTCCTTATCTTAAACGATAGATCAGGAAGTCGGGCAAAGTTGCTGGCGAAGGCTTGACAGACAAGCCTCACGGAGAAATTGTAGCCAGCCATTAACCCCGATTAGATAAATTAACTTTCATCTAACGAGGAGGTTCATATGAAAAGAGTCATTTACCTGTTCACGATAATGACACTTATGGTTCCCATTTCCTCAGCTCAATGGAACTGGACCTGGCGTAATCCTACGCCCACGGGGTCCTGGATTAACAACGTCTGGCGATTCTCTGCTAACGAACTCATGGCGGTCACCGACGAAGCGTTAATGCACACGACTAACGGCGGTGCCACATGGACTCTGTCTCCCGGAGGGGGTTACGAAATCTTCTTCGCTGATGCTAATCACGGATGGATCTGCTCTGGAGATAGCGTCGGATACACCACAGATCATGGTACAACATGGGTGTGGGTCAACACAGGCTGGGTGACCTCTCCCGATTACCTTACCGCGATGTGCTTCGTGAGCACAACTACAGGCTGGGTTTGCGGTACGTCCGGGATCATTCTGAAAACCACCGACGGCGGAATTACATGGCAGTCGGAAAACAGCACGACCGGCGAGAGTTTGTGGGGTATATGTTTTACCAGCGCGTTGGTAGGATGCGCCGTGGGCACTAACGGGGTCATTCTCAAGACATCTACTGGCGGGTCAGGTTGGAGCTCAAAAGTCTCGCATACGACAGAAAATCTGTTCTACGTTTGCACCGCCGGTTCGTCGGTTTTCGCCTTCGGAAATAACGGAACAGCCCTCAAGAGCACCGACAACGGTGGAACCTGGTCATCCTCTAACAGCGGCCTCTCAGGATGGATAAATTCTGCTTGTGCATTGGACGCGAATAACATCTGGGCGGCTGGGACAGGTAATGCCGTTTATAAGACGACCGACGGCGGGGCAACATGGAACAGCAAGAATCCATATATTGGCGGGAACATTGACAATGGCCTAACGATAACCGGAGACTTCTGCTGCGCCAGTTTTTCGTCAGCAACCTCAGGAATTGTGTGCGGCGGGAATGGAGTCATGTACAAGACGACTGACGACGGTGCCACCTGGACATCGCTGTCTAATTCGTTCACAACCAAAGATACAAAGTGCATTACTTTTTCAGATGCGCAGCACGGATTTCTCTGCGTGAGTCTTCCCTACGGTGATAATACTTCCAACGCCCTCTACCGCACGACGGACGGCGGAACTTCCTGGACGGCGGTGTCAAGCAGCAATTCCATCACCTTCATTCAGATGTTCCCGGATGGATCGGGAATACGATATGCAGGTAGCACCACAGGTTGGCAGACTACAACCGATAATGGTTCCTCTTGGACAACTAAAGGCGGGAGCAATCCGGCGCTCATATTGGTAGGCTTTGAATTCCTAAGCGCCACGACGGGATTCGCATTCGATGAGGGAACTAACCTATACAAGACAACGAATTCGGGAGTCAACTGGACCACATTAACCCACCCCTATGTGGACATAGTTGGTGGTTACTCTCTCCCGAATGCAAACACAATCTGGATTGCGGAATGGTCCGACGGCGTCAACGTAATTCTCAGCACCGATGGAGGCACTACCTGGACGAATCCCGGAGGCGGTTCAATTATCGGCAACCGAACGGCAGTGTTCGCATTCGATACTAAGAAGGCGTGGGTCGGAAATTCGCTCGGCGATCTCTTTAAAACCACTGACGGCGGCGCTTCATTTACTGAAGTGTCCGGGGTTTTTAATGGTGTTCAAGTCAATGCGATTGAATTTCTTAGTTCCGACACCGGCATCGTAATCACGGCAAACGGTGTTTTTAGTATGACATTTGACGGCGGCGCATCATGGCACCCGAATGTCATCGGAAGCTCGGATTGGACTGCGATCGGTGTCGCTTCACACAAGAGCATATTCCTTGCCGGCAAAGGCGGACAACTTTTGCAGGGAATCAACGGACCGGTCGTCTCAGTGAAAGATCTTGCCGGAGAAAAACCGAGAAACTTCTCGCTTGCGCAGAATTATCCGAACCCGTTCAACCCGACAACGAATATTTCGTTCACGCTCCCCGTGAGATCATTCGTATCGTTGAAAGTGTTTGACATCTTGGGCAGGGAAGTCGCGACCTTGTTGCATGGCGAGCTCGCTGCAGGAAGCCATGTGGAACAGTGGAATGCAGCTGGCATGCCAAGCGGGGTCTACTTCTATCGATTGCAAGCAGGATCGTTTACGGATACGAAGAAGGTTATCCTGCTCAAGTGATCGGCAATAATTCGTTTGGGGTATGATTTGGCCGAATGGGGGCTTGATTGGTCAGGCCCCCATTTCCATACTTTTTGCCTGATATCTCCGTAATGGATTTTTCAATACCTAAATGACGGCAAGAACGACCCGATTTACCTCTCCACCTTTGCAGTATTGTAAAGTCCCGCAGCAAAGAAAACAATATTCGCGAGCCACGCCGTCAGCAGAGGGCTGACTATCCCGTCATATCCGAGCACCTGACTTATCTTTATCAAAAGAATATAGACAAAAGAAATAAGTATGCTTATTCCGAATTCGAGCGCAAGTCCGCTTCGCTTCTTTCGCGCGGACAGTGGTACACCAAAAAAAATTACGACGATCGCCGCGAACGGAAATGAAACCTTCGAATAGTAATCGACTTTGTAGCGATTGACGTCATTACCGCTGTTTTCCTGAAGCTGTATGAAACGCTTGAGCTGAGTGTAATCCATATCGTTCGGATTAAGCGCCTTTTGCTGGAGATCGATGGGCTTGAACGAAATTCTTTTCAGAGGAAGAGTGGGGTAAGTCTTGAAACTCTCTTTCGGTCCCTCAAAATCACGCTCGATGACATTTCTAAGAATCCAAACATTCGATGCGGTATCATAAACCATCGTCTGGGCATCGAAGCGCTGAGTCAGATATGTCTGGTTGGTGTCCGAAAACTCCTGGACGGAGACTTTTGAAGCCGTGTTCGTAACGTCATCAAAATAACCGATCGTCACAATTCTGTTGCGGCTGTCCAGCATGAAAATATTGTATTTCCACCAGCCTTCATTGTGTTGTTGAAGATATACCTTCTCAAGCCTGAACTTCTCGTGGTTTGCTTTAGGTACTATCCACTCATTGAAGTAAACCATCATTACGCATATTACTGTCGACACAATCAAGAAAGGCATCATAATTCTGTAAATATCAATACCTGAACTTTTTATGACGATAATCTCATTCCCATTCGACATCCTTCCGGTAACGAACAAACATGCTAACAGTACAGCCACCGGCGTAATCAGCTTCAGGATCTCAGGCGTAAAGACGAGGTAATACCTCGCAACCAGAAGTATACCCATGCCATTGTCAAGGAAATCCTCCAGGTGGTCCATCAAATCGACCAGGACAAAAATCACCGCGAAGGCGAGCGTCGCAAACAGGATAACGCCGATGAACTGTCTGATTATGTAGATATCTATCTTTTTCACCGCTCTTTCCTTGCAAGTTCATCGAGTGTTCCTTCAGAGACCCACCTTTTCGGAACAAACCTCAAGAATACGTCCCAGTTGATGATCACCGTCTCTTTGGATGTTTTATAAGTCAGCAATAATCCGATGCCGCCCAGTACGATATTTGCCAGCCACATGGCCATGAACGGACTCAGCATTTCGCGGTCTGCCAGCTTTTCTCCCGCTATGAGGAATGCCCAATAGACGACGAAGAATAGCAGACTCATTCCCGCAGAGACTCCGAAGTTTCCCCGTCGTGACATCATTCCAAGAGGCGCTCCAAGAAAAACAAAAACAATCGCAGCAAAAGGGATGGAATACTTTTTTTGAATCTCCACATCGTATGCATAAATCTGCCGTTCGGTATTGTCAATGCTTGCAAGCAAACCCCTTGCGAGTCCTGCACTCGAATTTATCTTGGACTCTGATTGAAGATAGACCGAAGGTGAATCCACAACGATCGGCATGACATTACGGCTGGTAGAAGGCGAAGTGAGCTTTCTGAACTCCGCTTTCATATAAGAGTTCAACTGAGACCAGAGGACATCCTCATCCCTTTGATATCCCGCCACAATGGTACTCATCGAATCAGCGCTTAACTCACGGTCTCCTCTCCCAAATGCGTTTTGAGATGATTCCTCGAATGCGAATCCTTCCGCTTTCATAACCACCTGCTGGTGCTGATAGCGAATCCTTTGATATGCGCCAACCTGGGTGTTGTCATATTCGTCGACCTCGCCGTTATAGAGAAGCATTATGATTTTCTTCATGTCGGGCGAAAAGCCAACTTTTCCTTTTTCGGCGGTTATAGTCGTGAACTTTTCAGGATTCGAAAAATCGAAGATCGTAATGCCGTACAAATCTGTGGAATTAGGAACAGTTTTGCGTACCATGATGGCGTGACTTTCAATCTCCTGAGAGAATTGTCCGGGCTCTATGGTGAAAGTCGGTTTCTTCCTTTGAATATCGATCATAAGTGTCTTGGCTCTGTGGTTCGCATCGGGAAGGACGTCGTTGTCGAAAAGCAGCAAAAGATAGAACACACCCACCGATGCGATGACGACCGGAAACATCATCTTGACGAGCCCGACGCCCGAGCCTTTTATTGCGGTAACTTCGTTGTTTGACGACAACCCGCCGAACGCCATGAGCACGGCAACGAGAACTGACATCGGCACGGCGAGCACAACTATCCATGCAAGGTTAAAAACGATAAGCTGAATCATGACGAAGAGCGTGAGACCCTTTCCGATGATCTGGTCCATCGATTGCATGAGGAACTGCAGCAGGAATACAAAAGTTATCACGACCATGGAGAATAGAAAAGGTCCGATGTGCCGCTTCAATATGTAGAAGGCAAGTTTCACTGTGAAAATATAGCAATCTACCTCAATGCACTCAATGAGAGACGTGTTCCGGCTCTGAATTTGACCCTTCAAAAATTGTTATTATATTTAGCTGAAATGGAAACAGCTCTTTCTGCAACATTAGTGGATGCTGATGTCGTTTAGCTTCAACCTGCCTGTGATATCCTTCGTAAATGATGACCCCGATTCAATGCTCATAATCAAAGCCTGAGGGTAAAGTGAATCCGATAATCAACATGAATTTCATCGATTATGCAATCTTAGCTGCCTATGTGCTGGTGACAATCGTAGTGGGCTATTCACTGAGGAAGTATATGAGGACAAGCGAAGACTTTTTCTTGTCCGGCCGCTCTCTCCCAAGCTGGATAACAAGCCTCGCTTTTTTGTCGGCGAACCTGGGAGCACTCGAGGTGATCGGCATGGTTGCCAACTCGGCGAAATATGGAATCTTGACTGTCCATTTTTACTGGATAGGCGCGGTCCCCGCAATGATCTTTCTCGGCATTTTCATGATGCCGTTTTACTATGGAAGCAAAGTCAGAAGCGTCCCCGAATATTTGAAACTGAGATACAACGAAGCTACCCGCGGATTGAACGCCATCTCGTTTGCCATAATGACTCTTCTCATGAGCGGGATCAGCATGTACGCTATGGCTCTTCTGTTTGAGTCGACGCTCGGCTGGTCTCTCACATCCAGCATTTTTATTTCGGCTTTAGTGGTTCTTATTTACGTTTTCTTCGGCGGGCTCTCATCTTCCATTTACAACGAAGTGATTCAGTTTTTCCTGATCTGGCTTGGGCTCCTACCGGTTGTATATATCGGACTTCATGCAGTCGGCGGATTCCAGGGACTTGTTCAAAAAATTCCGCCGTCGTTCCTCGAAGCATGGCGGCACATGGGGTCGGCATCGGAAAATCCGATGGGAGTCGATTGGTTGGGCGTAGTGCTGGGTCTTGGTTTTGTCCTGTCGTTCGGATATTGGACAACCGATTTTCTTGTTGTCCAGCGTGCCATGGCGTCGGAAAACCTTTCCGCTTCCAGACGAACTCCTCTCGTCGCATCGTTTCCAAAGATGCTCGTGCCGATCATCGTGGTTATTCCCGGGCTTCTTGCTGTCGCACTTCTGCCTGAATTCAAGGTGGTACAAGGTGGACCGACTCCGAATTACAATTCGGCCCTAATTCTTCTGTTTGCAGATTATTTGCCAAATGGAGTCCTCGGGCTTGCGATCACCGGGCTGCTCGCGAGTTTCATGTCCGGGATGGCGGGGAATGTCACGGCTTTCAACACGGTATGGACATACGACATTTACGGAAGCTACATCAAGAAGGGAATGCCGGACGAGCATTATCTGAAAATGGGAAAGTACACGACAATTTTCGGAGTTCTGTTCAGCATCGGCACTGCGTATATCGTCCGGTCCTTTCCAAATCTGATGGATTATATGCAGCTTCTCTTCTCGTTCTTCAATGCCCCGTTGTTTGCGACATTTCTTCTGGGAATGTTTTGGAAGAAGGCGACACCATGGGGCGGCTTTTTCGGACTACTGGCGGGGATTTTCGCGGCCGCGTTCCACTATTTCGTCTTGTACCAACATGGGATCGTGCATTATTCAAGCGACATGGCTGCAAACTTCTATCAGGCATGGTGGGCGTGGTGCACTGATTTTGTGGTAACAATAGTAGTGAGTCTGTTCACGGCGAGAAGAGACGAAAGCACCCTCGTCGGTTTGGTTTATGGGCTGACGCCGAGACCGCATTCGGGGGATCGCCTTTTTCGCAAACCGGAATTTTGGGGAGTGCTTTCGCTGGTCGTGATGATAATTCTAAATATTATATTTTGGTAAAGGAAGTTGGAGATAGAAATGGAGACATCTCAAAACCGCCGTCATTTTTTTGACCTGAAAATTCCCCTGGGCTATCTGTTGGGATTTTACGGTATACTGCTCCTTTTGTACGGGATCTTCGGACCTGCTGACATCTACAGGAAATCACTGTACTTAAACATAAATCTGTTCTGGGGAATTCTGATGATCATTGTTTCGGGAGCTTTTCTCCTATCGGTCTACTTGCGAAAGAAGAACCAGCCGGAACAAATCAATAATGGCAATTGAGAGACAGGCGAACAAGGGTGCGGACGATTTGCCATTCATCATTCAAATTTTGTTTTTGCGTGAGAAGTAGATGGGCGCAGCCGTAGAGTTTACGACATTGACCGAGATGTTCGAGCGCCTCTCGAAGAAATATGCCGGCACCGGCAGGGAAGTTTATAGATATAAATTGGATGGACGGTATGTCGGCATAACTTACGATGAATTCTACGAAAAGGTAGAACTCTTTGCCCACGGACTCAAGGCAGTCGGAATAAAACGCGGCGATAGGATATCTATTCTATCCGAAAACAGACCCGAATGGCCGATCACCGATCTCGCGTCCCTGTCACTCGGCGCAATTGACGTTCCTATTTTCCCCACGCTGACGGCAAAACAGATTGAATACATACTTCTTCATGGAGACGTTTCCGTCCTTGTAGTTTCAAATTCCTTCCAAATGAACAAGATTCTTCGCATTCGAAAAAGTCTCAAGGCGATCCGAAAAATCATATCGATGAGCGGCAAAGAAAATTCGGATGATAATTCGTTCCTCGACTTTGCTGATGTTTATGAACTCGGAAGGGTCGAAAGAGAAAAACATCGCGGCGCGTTTAGAATGTGGCTGCTACAAGCCAAGCCTTCGGACTTAGCCACCATAATTTACACGAGCGGCACGACAGGTGAACCTAAAGGCGTAATGCTGACCCACGGCAATTTCGTCTCAAACATAAAAGCAGCGCTCGATCACATAATAATAAACCAGGACGATACTCTTCTTTCGTTCTTGCCGATCTCACATAGCTTCGAAAGGATGGGCGGATATTACAGTGCGCTCACAGCCGGTGCGACGGTTTCTTATGCCGAGAGCATTGAGACCGTAGCACAGAATCTTCTTGAGGAAAGGCCCACGATCGTTACGACTGTACCACGATTGTTCGAGCGAATCCACGCCCAGGTCATCAAGAGTGTCGAGACGGGCTCTGCGGTAAAGCGCGAAATCTTTTACTGGGCAGTGAATGTGGGAAAGCGCTATGCGGCCGCAAATAAGAAGGGAGGCCCGGGTCCGCTCCTGCGGGCCAAGCGTGTTTTAGCGGACAGGTTGGTTTTTTCAAAGTTGAAGGCCCGAACGGGAGGCAAAATAAAATTTTTTGTAAGTGGAGGGGCGGCCCTTTCCCGCGAGCTGGGCGAATTTTTTGAGGCGATGGGCATTTTTATAATCGAGGGATACGGAATGACGGAGTGTTCGCCCGTCATCAGTGCAAACAGGCTCGATGACTACAAGTTTGGCACGGTGGGCAAACCGATTATTAACGTTCAGGTAAAGATCGCCGATGATGGCGAGATTTTGACCCGCGGTCCGCATGTCATGGCCGGTTACTATAAGGATAAAGCGGGAACGCAAGAAGCCATAGATAGGGACGGCTGGCTCCACACCGGCGATGTCGGCCACTTTGACAGCGATGGATTTTTGGTAATCACCGACAGAAAGAAGCATCTTTTTGTAAACTCCGGCGGAAAAAATATTGCCCCCCAGCCGATTGAAAGTTTGCTGCAGCAGAGTAAATTTATAGACCAAATAGTTTTGATCGGAGATAAGAGGAGATTCAATTCCGCGCTGATAGTTCCTGACTTCGATGCTCTCAAAGAACTTGCGAAGGAAGAAAGCATATTTTTTCCGGATATCAACGGGCTGATCAATAACGAAAAGATCTGTACCGTAATACAAAAAGATATCAACGAATTGCAGAAGGATTTGGCAAAATACGAACAAGTTCGGCGCTTCAAATTGCTCCCCAATCCGTTCACGATCGAAAACGGGGAGCTTACCCCGACTCTGAAAGTCAAGAGAAAAATCGTCGAGCAGAAATATTCTGATGTAATAGAATCTATGTATAAATAGCACCTTAGGAAGTGTAACGAAGATGGAACTGAAAGAAAAAGAAAAACAATACATCCTGCAAACGTATAAACGACTTCCCATCGAGGTCGATCATGCCGATGGGGTTTACGTTTATGCTAAAGATGGAAGAAAATATCTGGATTTCTTCGGCGGAATCGCCGTTAATGCACTTGGCTACGACAATTCGAGAGTGAAATCGGCAATATTAAATCAAATCAATCGGTACATGCACATGTCTAATCTGTTTTACATGGACGTGCAGGTTGATCTGGCAGAGTTGATCTGCGAACTCTCCGGTTATGCGAAAATCTTCTTCACAAATTCCGGGACGGAAGCGGTCGAAGCGGCAATAAAGGTGTCGAGGAAATGGGGAAGCAAGGAAAATAAATCTAAACTCCTCGCCCTGACAAATTCGTTCCATGGCAGAACGATGGGGGCGCTTTCACTGACTGACAGGCCGAAGTATCGACAAGGTTTTGAGCCGTTTCTTCCGGATGTCGAGCATGTAGAGTTCAATGATGTAACTGATCTGGCAGCGAAAGTCGATTCGACGACAGCGGCTGTGTTTATTGAGTTTATCCAGGGAGAAGGGGGAATAAATGTCGCCTCGGGTCGGTTTGTAGAGCAACTGTTCGCATTGAAACAAAAACATGGCTTTCTTGTCGTGGCCGACGAAATTCAGACAGGCATTTACCGGACCGGCAAACTTTTTTCTTTCGAGTATCATGGGGTGCATCCCGATATGGTTACACTTGCTAAACCGCTCGGAGGAAGCCTCCCGCTGGGGGGCCTCTTGGTGGACCCGCACCTGGTGGATGTTCTTGGATATGGTGGACATGGTACAACTTTCGGCGGGAACCCCGTCTCATGTGCAGCAGGTCTGGCAACCTTGCAGGAATTATCGGAGAGGAGAATTGCTTCTCACGTTTCAAAAGTCGGCGGCCATTTGAAGCAAAGACTTCTGGAATTCAAGTCGAGACATCCGCAATTTGTCTCGGAAGTCCGTGGTCTTGGATTAATGCTTGGTGTCGAATGCACAGTCGATTGTTCTGAGTTCGTAAGCAATCTCTTATCGAATGGCGTGCTGGTTAATTGCACGAACGGGAACGTCATCAGGATTTTGCCCCCGCTGGTCATTGAAGAAGCGCATGCGGACAATTTCATGTCAATACTCGAAGAGACTTACGATGCACACGTCTCGCGCTTCAACTTTAAAGAAGTTACGGCATGAATCTGTGGAAGGAAACTGAGAGCGTCCGGATGAAAACGTAGTGAACATCAATTTTTCAAATCGGCGTTCACGGAGTTCATAGATGGGAACGCAACAGATCCTGCTCCTGGTACTCGGGACATTCATCGTCGGTGTCGCTGTAGTTCTCGCCATCATCTACTTCAGATCGAATCAGCAACAAACCGAGATCGACGAAGTCATCAACGAGCTTAATCACATTTCGTCGACCGCTCAGGGATGGTACCGCAAGCCGACACAACTCGGAGGAGGGGACGGATCCTTTACGGGTTTTACATTGATGACAGTCGCGCAGCCCGATACGACCGGGCTTGCCATATACCACGTCGTCTCAGCAAAGGGAGATTCACTCTCTTTGGAGGCGGTTGGTTTTTCACATTTCACGATCAACGTCGTAGTGTCTCCGAGTTCTATTGGAGCGTACACCGTGATCAAGTGAAGAACAAAACCAGTGATCAATTTAAAATCAATCAGGTGATCCTGTTCAGCCCACAAGTGAGGTTCAGGCGGGAATTAACCGGGGGGAGGGGGATCGGAAACTGAGGTTCGAATAGGGCGCAATTTTTTGAAGGATTTGAGCACAAGTATAAGGTCTCCTGAACTCGTTGCCGCCAATTTGAACAAGCAAATGATTTCATCCTTCAGAAACGCTCAAAAAATGAGGCTTTTCATACTCCCGATTGCCTCATTAGCCAATTCATACGATTTTCTCCGATGGCTATTGCTTTTCAATACAAATCGTTATTAACTTACGGTTGAAGTCCTAGGGCTTGGTTTTAGGATTGGTACTGAAGGCGTCCCCAGCGATTGCAGGAATGACAGTATTTTCAGAGTATTGTTAGTTTTAGTTGTTAACGAGATGCACAATCACAAGTCAAAGTTGACACAGTAACCGTTTAAGATTCAAGCCTCGACAAGAAATTGGTGGAAGAAAACTGAGAACGTCCAAACGAAACCAACGAGAGAATTAATTCTCTCAGCTTGGCGTCCAAGGAGATCTTAGATGGGAACGCAACAGCTTCTTCTGCTGGTCCTGGTTGCAGTTGTTGTAATTATCGCGGTGGTAATCGCTATCAACTACTTCATATCGAACAAACAGGACACCGAGATCGATGAAGTCATCAACGAGCTGGGCAACATTACGTCTTCCGCTCAGATCTGGTACCGCAAGCCGATGGAACTAGGGGGGGGCAATGGTTCATTCACGGGCTTTAGTCTGCATGCAATTTCTCAACCGGATTCCACTGAACTCGCTTCCTTTACAGTTGTATATGCAGACAAAGATTCTTTATTCATCGAAGCGGCCAGCCTCGACGAATCGAATTCCTCTGCCTTCACGGTAGATGTAGGCGTTAATCCTCAATCCGAAAGTCAATATCATGTAAACAAGGGAAAGGCAAAGGGCATACCCACTGCGGTTAGCACTGGTAACGGCAACGGAAATGGTAACGCAGGTGGTAACGGAAATGGCAACGGAGGTGGTAATGGAAATGGCAATGGAAAGGGCGGAGGATGATCTCCATATGATTAGTCGCGCTGGATGACAAAGACTATCATTGAGCCGTTCAAGATCAAATCGGTCGAGCCGATCAACTTTACAACTCGGGGATACAGGGAGAAAATACTCAGGGAGGCATATTACAACCTCTTTTCGGTAAAAGCGGAAGATGTACTGATAGATTTGTTGACGGATTCAGGGACGGCAGCAATGAGTTCAAAACAGTGGGCGGCTATCATGGACGGTGACGAATCTTACGCCGGCTCGCGAAGTTTTTATAAGTTTGAAGAAGCAGTAAAAGGACTTACGGGGTTTAAACATATAATACCGACTCATCAGGGAAGAGCTGCAGAAAAGATTCTGTTCACAGTTGTCGGCGGCAAGGGGAAAATTATTCCTAACAATACACATTTCGATACGACGCGGGCAAATGTGGAGTTCTCGGGGGCGGAAGCAATCGACCTTCCATTACCTATCGCCCTTGAGACGGACAAGTACGCCGATTTCAAAGGCGACATTGAGTTGAACAGGCTGGAGCATCTCATCAAGAAAGCCGGCGCTAGCGACATCCCGATTTGCATGTTGACCTTGACTAATAATTCCGTGGGAGGCCAGCCGGTCAGCATGAAAAATATAAAAGAGACAAAAGCACTGCTCCAAAAATATGATATCCCATTATTTCTCGACGCATGCCGGTTCGCCGAGAACGCTTATTTCATAAAACTTCGGGAGCAGGGTTACAAGGATAAGAGCGTCAGAGAAATTGCTCAGGAAATGTTCAGTCATGCAGACGGCTGCACGATGAGCGCTAAGAAAGATGCTCTCGTGAACATCGGAGGATTCCTTGCACTGAATGACGAAAAAGTCGCGGAAAAAGCGAGAAGCCTCTTAATTATGACTGAAGGATTCCCAACGTATGGTGGTCTGGCAGGACGCGATCTAGACGCCATGGCACAAGGGCTGATGGAAGTATTGGACGAGGATTATTTGAAATATAGGATACGATCCATCGAATACTTCGGAGAACAATTGCGGAATGAAAATGTGCCGATCATTATCCCGACAGGAGGTCATGCGGTTTTTATCGATGCAAAAAAATTTGTCCCGCATATTCCACCTCACGAATATCCCGGACAGGCGATCGCCGCAGAGCTTTATCTTGAAGGAGGAATAAGAAGTGTCGAGATAGGTTCGGTCATGTTCGGCAAAACAATAGACGGGAAGTTCATTCCTTCGAATTTGGAGTTGGTGCGCCTTGCGATTCCACGGAGAGTCTACACACAAAGTCACATTGATTACGCATCCGAAATCATAATCGATCTATTCAAGCGAAGAAACACGATGCCCGGATACAGTATCACCTATGAGCCGCCTTATCTTCGCCATTTCACCGCCCACTTTAAGCCAAATGCTCCGAAGCAATGAAATCTTAAATTCGAAGCACTATATTATGAAGAAGCATGACCGGAGCCATGGGCAATAAGACATCGCCGTCTTTCGAACTAAAGAAGTGGTATTCCATTTTGCCAGGGGTTTCCAGTTTTCGAGAGGTTATGGATGAAAATGGATCACAAGGTTGCCCGATTTGTCCTTGAATAACTGTTCCATCTGCAACACGGTCAATCCTGACTTCGCGCTCAGGTGTATTTCATGCGGTGGCATCCTCCAGCAGAACGTTAAAGCCCTCGATTTATTTTCGACGATATACAATCTGTGGCGCTATCCGGATTTCACATTCAGAAAGATTATACTTGCAGAACACAGAAACCATACGATATTGATGGGAGTATTGGAGGCGGTGGGCCTGAGTTTCCTTTCCTTTTTCATATTGAAAGCAGGCGATATTTATTCTATCGATCTGGTGCAGCTTTTTTCTGCGGGAATCGGATTGGCTATTGTGGTTTATTTGCCGTTTCTTTATCTGTATTCAATTTTAAGTTATATGGCGGGGCGTGTGTCGCGAACGGGTGCTTCTCTAAAAGGATTCATTGCAGGCATGATATACGCGCTGCATCCGATCGGGTTAGGCGCAATAATCATTCTGCCGTCCGAAGCGGCGGTATTTGGCTCGTACGTTTTTTCAAATAACCCATCGCCTCAAACTATTAATCCTGCTCCATTTTATCTCTTCGGATTTCTCGAATGCCTCATGGGAACGGCGGCAATTTTCTTAGTATTCAGATTAACCAGACTATTTTTTGGAAACGGGAAAAAGACAGCAATCTTTGCGGGAATTTTCTTTATATTATTGTTCACGGCGATGGAAATTACAAAGCAAACCTTAACCAAGCGCTGAGCCGATTTTTGATAACCAAAACAAGTAGGAACAGTAGATGGAATATCTGAACTCCGTGGCAAATGTGAAGAACGGATTGATTGTTTCGTGCCAGTTTGATGCCGACGACCCCTTCAACAAACCTGAGTACGTTTCACTTTTTGCATTGTCCTGCCAGAGGGGCGGAGCAGCCGGGATCCGAACCGAGGGAAATGAAAACATCAAAGCCGTGAAATCGAAAGTCGCACTGCCAATAATCGGGCTCGTCCAGACCGCTTATCCGGACGGCTCCGTTCTGATAACCGGGGATTTCAAGGAAGTGAAGGACATAATAGAAGCCGGCGCCGATATCGTTGCACTCGATGTCACCGAGCGAGTACGTCCGAACGGCCTGACGGGGTTTGAGTTTCTCAAACGGGTCAGAACAAATCATCCCGGGACGCTCCTCCTCGCCGACGTTTCCACTTTTGAGGAAGGGGTACAGGCAGCGGAACTTGGAGCAGACATCGTTTCAACGACACTCTCGGGTTATACCCCTGCGACTGCACAGAAGGGAAGAGAAGGTGTTGACTTTGATCTCATCGAACGGCTCTCCGACGCACTTGTCGTTCCGGTCATCGCAGAGGGAAGGATTCTTCTCCCATCCGAGGCTGCACACGCGATTGAGTTAGGGGCGTATGCCGTAGTTGTCGGCGCGGCAATCACAAGGCCGACTGTTATCACTCAAATGTTTGTCCACGAAATTCAGATGGGAAACAAGAGAGAGGAGAAGGCGGATTGACGGATAGACGGATTCCTAAATATTGAAATAATGGAATCTTGAAATTAGGCAACAACTCAACTTGCTAGATTCGCGAATCCCATTGTCCTTCGCCTTCTCATTTCAACATCACAACCGCACTTCAAGTCATTACCTGTGATTCCATGAAATCACGCTACGGCTATTTTTTTCTCTTCCTCTCCTTGTATACCGCAGTCGTTTCCTTGTGGCTTCGTATTTTCGAATCGCACTTCGTCAGCGTTGTAGCGATTTTGTGTTTCAGTGCCGTTATAACTTCTGCGTTGCTCATAGGCTGGGCCGCTGAAGCGGCGGAGTTCAGCATAAGTCAGGGACTGGCGGTTGCTATCGTTGCACTCCTTCAGGTCGTTCCGGAGTTCATGGTCGAAGCAGTCATTGCATGGCACAAAGACGTAGATTTGATGCTCGCGAATGTAACCGGTGCCAACAGGCTTCTCATGGGAATCGGTTGGCCAATGATCTTTGTCGCATCGAATATCTATTCACGAATCAGGCACAAGAAGGGGAGCCAGGCCATCCACCTTCGTCCGGAAAACATTGTCGAAGTGATTGCATTGTTTATGGCATCACTGTACTTCGTGGTGGTCCTTCTTAAGCGAACCTTGCAGATATACGACGGAATTTTCCTCGGTGTCCTCTATGTGAGTTATCTGTTTATCCTTCGGTTTTTGCCGGAAGAGGAAGAAGAAAAAAAGGAAGACCTGTTGTCGATGCCGCGTTATCTTGTTTCAATTAGGGAGGGTAAGCGCGGGCTGCTCCTCATTGCATTATTCTTAATTGGGGGCGGTACAATGTGGGCTGTCGCAGATCCTTTTCTCATGAGCACGAAAGAGGTCGCTACGGCTGCAGGAATAAGTGTGTTCTTGTTCGTTCAATGGGTCGCCCCATTCCTATCCGAGTTTCCGGAAGGAGTTACAGCTTTCTACTGGGCAAGAACCGTCCGGCTCGCGCCGATGGCTCTGCTCAACTTGATCAGCAGCAAAGTGAGCCAGTGGACGCTTTTGGTCTCCATGGTACCTATCGTTTATTCGTTTTCGATGGGCCGAGTCTCAACTATTCCTCTCGATATGCATCATCGCGAAGAAATTCTTCTCTCGATGATGATGACTTTCTATGGCTGTGCCGCGCTGGCAAAATTGCGGTTCACGAGGTGGAACGCGATATTCATGCTCGTGCTCTGGCTTGCTCAATTCATGTATCCATCGCATTTTACTTTCATGCCGGATATTCCGATCATCGGGAACAATTCAAGGATCGTCGTTGCGACTATTTTCGGATTATTGAGCGTCTATGAAATTATCCGTCACAGGAAGGAAATTCAAATCTCTAACGGGATAAAGGAGACAATCCGGCTGGCAAAGAGATCACCTAAATGACCGACACTTCGTTCAGGCATACGGTAAAGTTCATTGTGAACCCGGTTTCCGGAAACGGCAGAACTGGAAAGATACTTCCTCATCTCCTCGGTATAGCGAAGAGGCTTGGCGTGAATTTTGACCTTCAGTTGACGAAGGCGCCGGAGCACGCAACGGAATTAGCAAGCGACCGTTCGGATCAGTTTGACGTCATGGTCGCGGTCGGAGGAGATGGTACGGTAAACGAAGTTGCCGCAGGTGCTTTCAAGTCCCAGAAAATCATGGGCGTCATTCCGACCGGCACCGGCAATGATTTCGCGCGGGCGCTGGGCAAGCTGAAGAGCCTGCATGATTATGTCCACAGACTTGTAAGCGGAAAGATTAAATCCATCGACATCGGTTCAGTTCAGATGGACGGCAGAGAAGCACTTTTTGTAAACGGGGTCGGCGTCGGGTTTGATGCGGAGGTTGCGAAAGAAAGTCTGAGCATCCACGGGCTCAAGGGAATTTCAAAATATCTTCTTGCAGTCGCAAAGACACTCAGGAATTATAAATCCTCTTTTATGAAGATTGAACTCGACGACCGGCTCATCGAACAAAGGACTTTCCTAGTGGCGATAGGAAATGGTATTTCCGCCGGCGGCGGATTTCTTCTCACTCCGCACGCGCTGCTTGACGACGGAATCCTCGACGTCTGCATGGCGTGTGAACTTTCAATTCCGAAAGTAATGCGAATATTGCCGCGAGCAATAAACGGGACGCTCGAAAAGCGACGTGAGGTTTTAATGACGAGGACAACGCACATCAGAATACAGAGCGAAACGCCGGTTTCAATTCACAGAGACGGGGAAGTATCAAACTTGAAAGTAGGTGAGATTGCGGTGCAAATTATTCCAGGGAGTCTGAAGGTAATCGCATAGCTTTGGCATTCGCAGGAACGGGGGGATTGGTTTGATCGCAGTCATGAATGCTCGCTTGTTTGAAGCGAGCCGGATAAGAAATGAAATTTCGGCGTGTATTATTACAGCTGCCCGCCAATGCATTGCTGCCGCCGTACGCTACATGCAATTATTCGCAGCAAAAAATTTGATCAAGGTACAGAAATGGCAGAGGGGGACATGATCTATCACATTGTCACTCTTGATGAGCTTAAGTCGCACACCAATGATGGTTACTACAGACCAAGTAGCTTTGAGAAAGATCATTTTATACACTGTACGGCCGGAAAATCTACATCCTTAGTTGTGTTGGATGATTATTTTCTCGAAATACCTGGGGGCAATACAATTCTGATACTCGAAATTGATCCCACTAAATTGAAATCGGAGATCAAATACGAAGCTCCGGCGCCAATTCAAGGATCTGGAACGAGTCACCTCATAGATGGGATATTATTTCCGCATGTCTATGGAGGATTAAATATTGACGCGGTTGTAGGTGTTGGGAAAGTGGAGCGAGTCGAAAAAACTCTTGTGTGGCCAGCAGCTTTTGATGGAATAGAAAAGTACTTATGAGGAGAATAGAAATTATCATCCCGAGAATTTAACGTGCACCAAATACTGTATCTTCAAGCGGTCTGAGATGCAACCGATAACCCTGGCCCTGAGACTGATTCTGTCCTTAAGTTCTCTGAAATAGAAATATTCGTCAGTCACTTTGATCCTGCGGTCCCAGGTTTCCAATTCCGACGCATTGGACAACCCCCATTTGAGAAACGATTTTTCATCCAAGCCGGCATTTTCAATTACTAATTTGTTCGCGACCCTGACTCCGCGCGGGGAAGATGCGTCGAAGACCATTTCACTTCCGGGAAAAGCATCTGCAACTTTTAAGAAAAATTTCCTTATCTGACTCTTTTCAAAGTAATAATACACGCCTGCAGCAATAAACAATATATGCTCTTCCTTTTCCAATCGCTTGAACCAGTCGGCATCAAGAAAAGAGGAGGCAATAAATTTTCTTCTCTCGCTTTCGGGAATAAATTTTCTTCTTAAATCAATAACGTCCGCCAGGTCGAGGTCGTACCACCGTATGCTTCCGTTGTCAATTCTATCGAATGTGGTATCAAGGCCGCAGCCGATGTTGACAATTGACGCCCCTGGGTACTTATTCAGAAAACTTGAGACAAGCCTGTCGATCAACAAGGAGCGTGCTATCCAGGCAAGTTGCGTTATGTCGCTAATGTTTTTTGTCAGAGTTGAAAAATCGTAGTCGATTTTGTCGATAATTCCGGTCGCCGTCCTGTCAACCAGCAGCGGTCTTACTTTCATCGCTTCAACCGCACGTCCCCATAATGGAAGGAGAAGTGTCTTTTGAACGTCGCCGAGTCTGACAGATGTTTTCTCGGTCATCTTCGTTGTTCGCGCGACTCTTCCAATTCGATCATGGTACGCCAGACGGCGAGCCACTTTTCACCGATGTTCTCGAATACCCAGAGGTCCCTTCCTGATGATCTCGCGCGGTATGTTGCGCGGTCGTAAACCATATTAAACTTAATACTTGCAACAGCAACCTTATCGATCACGTTTATGGTTTCGTTGGTCTCTGAATATTGCACGACCTGGGCATTTGTGCAAAATTCTACGAAGCTGGCCAGAAACGTATGACGCCCGACTACTCTTTCTTTAAAATTGGGGAGTGCCATGGTTATATCAGGGTGAAGGTATTCGTACATTTCCATCGGCTGTCCGTTGCGCCACGCCTTGTTGATGGCCGCCAATGCGTTATGTACCTGTACTTCAGGAATGTCGCCTGCCATGATGATACCTCCTAACTTTAAACTTGCCGCTGAACTTCTATTACTTTTCCCTATCATGAATTATTAAGGTGACGGGAACTAACTATCATGGACGCGGTCCGAAGCACGCAGATATTTCCGGCATTTTGTTGTGCCTACTCGTGAAATATAACTCTATTTCCCCTCTTCAAACAACATACCGGCGGGAATGACCTCTTTTGCCAGGCCCGGCCCTTCAATGCTTACCTCCAAAGTCATTCCTCCTCCAGCCTGGAAAAAGCCGACTTTTATGTTGTGATAACCGGCTTTCAAGAAGACATTCCCCGATTGCTCTTCGGGAGCATGAAGGCCGTCGTTCGAAACCACCAGGTTGTCGTCAATGTATAGGCTTGAGCCATCGTCGGAATTCAAGTAAAAAGCATATGACCCATCTTTGGGAATCTTTATGTAACCGTCATACTCCACTGCAAAATTCTCGCCGGAATTTTCATTCGGAATCGCGAAGTTTGCCATTGATCCCTTCCTTACCGGAGCCATAGTGTTGAAATTCGGCAGATCCTCCCATCTTCCTTCGTAATAAGAGTAATTGATTCCCATAATTGGATTTTTAATTTCGATCGCAGGCGGCATTTCGATAGTTCCGGTAGCTTCAAGCACAACCACCGACATCGGCGGCATGTCGACGACGAGATCATTTCCTTCAAAAGTGAAATCTGAAAAAGTTTTGGGCATAATTTGATCAGGATTCTCGAAAGTATTTTCTGCGTTCATCCTGGCTGCGGTCAATATCTTTCCGGATATTTTGTCTCCGTCGAATTTCAGGAACCGTATAGAAATCTTTTCGGACGCATCAGGATCGACGTTGCACAACGATATATGCACCCTTCCATCATTATCGAGCGAGGCGGATGCGTTGACAGCTGGGAGTGTGTCTCCTTTAAAAATATATTTGGCAGAGTTCAACTTAATCGGAATCATCTCGGCATCCTGGTGCACTTTGAAGAGATCAAAAACGTAATAAGTCGGTGTTAAAACCATTTTACTGCTGTCGGTAAGGATCATCGCTTGAAGAACATTTACCATCTGAGCGATGTTTGCCATCCTGACGCGGTCGCAATGATTGTTAAAAATGTTCAAGTTGCAGGCAGCGGCGATGGCGTCGCGCATCGTATTCTGCTGGTAAAGAAATGCCGGGTTGGTTCCGGGTTCGACCGCGTACCATGTTCCATATTCGTCGACTACCAAAGCCACTCTTTTTCCGGGGTCGTATTTATCCATGATCGCGCAATTCCTGTCTATCAACTCGTCCATCTTGAGAGTACCTTTGATCGTGTTGAACCAGCCGCTCTCGTCGAAATCGGCCGCCGGCTTTCTGTTCTCGAATGTGTAGTAATGAAGTGACAACCCGTCGAAGCCGTTCTTCGCCTTCTTCATCAGGACTTCGGTCCAATTGTAATCGCTGCCGCCCGGACCGCAGGCTATCTTGAAAATTTTGTTCTTCCCATAATTTTTCAGAAATGTCCCGTATCTTCTGACTTGATCTGCATAATATTCAGGAGTCATGGTGCCGCCGCAACCCCAGCTCTCGTTCCCGAGCCCCCAATATTTTACTCCCCATGAATTTTCTCGGCCGTTCTTCTTGCGAAGATCGGTCATGGGACTCACATTATCCGAGTTGACATACTCGACCCACTGCGAAAATTCCTGGACGGTTCCGCTTCCGACGTTTCCGGTTATGTACGGGTCGCAGCCGATCAGCTTGCAGAATTCCAGGTACTCGTGAGTTCCGAAGCTGTTATCTTCCGTGACGTCGCCCCAGTTGGTGTTTATCATTTTCGGGCGAAGATCACGTGGACCTACGCCGTTCATCCAATGATATTCGTCGGCAAAACACCCGCCGGGCCAGCGAAGAACAGGAACATGGATTTCCCTCAATGCATCGATAACATCCTTTCTCATGCCGTCAATGTTGGGAATGGATGAATTTTCTCCGACCCAGATTCCGCCGTAGATACAGTGACCGAGATGCTCGCTGAACTGACCATAGATATTTTTATTTATCTTGTATCGAATATTCGAAGCATCTAGAGCAGCGGTACTTTCCTTTACCTGTGCATGCACGGGCAGCACCACGGAAAGAAGCAAAGAGAGAAACATTTCAGGACGTTTCATGATAGACCCTTTCCAAATAAGAGATCAACGTGCTAAGGCTAAAACAATTTCTAACTATTTACTTCTTGTTACCTCGATCAACTCGTTCTTATAAGTAACAGCTTGAACTTTAACATTCTCGGACAGGAAAGACTCCGGATTTTCTTTTCCCATCCAGACAATTCCGAAATTCCGTTCCTTGGGCATCCCAGGGTACGAGCCCTTTGTCGGACCGATCGATAATTTCCCGCTTTGATTGTCGTATCTGATCGGTATCATGGCACAGATTCCTTTCTCATAGTCGTTATTCTCATTCTCGTCTTCATAAAGAGTGAACTCTGCGTCTTTCCCGGTGTAAACGTAAAGAGTTACCTCAGTTTCTTGCTCAGCGTATTGGATCTCACCGCCGACCGGAATTATTGAACCTTCGCGGATAAACAGCGGGATTTTATCCAGAGGCGCTTCGGCTGTCATAGTTCTACCGCCATCGAAATATTTGCCGGTATATAAATCATACCAACCGCATCCGGTCGGGAGATAAACTACCTTCGCTCGTTCCCTGTAAGTCGTAACCGGAGCGACAAGCAGCGAAGGGCCGAACATGTATTCGTTCGAGAGATTCACGACATTCTGGTCATGAGGGAAATCCATTTCCAGAGCGCGCATCATCGTATAATTATTCCAATAGACCATTCCGGCCAATGAATAAATGTAAGGCATCAGTCTGTAGCGGAGGGTAGTCACGCCGACCATGGCGTCGTATTCGGGGCTTCCCTCCGGAGCGACGTTGAAAATCTCTCTGAACGGATACTGACCGTGCGAACGATAGAGAGGACAGAATGCACCAAACTCGTACCATCTTGTCAAGAGTTCACGCCATTCGTCGAGAGCTTCTCCTTTCGCGTTGATGAATTTGTTGGGGACGGCAAAGCCGCCGATATCAAAAGTCCAGTAGGGAAGACCCGACATCGAGTAGTTCAGCCCGGCAGGAAGCTGCCCTTTCAAATCTTCCCATGTGGAACCGATGTCGCCGCTCCAGACGGAAACTCCATAACGCTGTGAACCGGCGTAGGCAGAGCGGCTGAGGATGAATACCCGTTTATCCGGATTTGCCGACATCAGGCCATCATATACACCCCGGCAATGTTCCAAAGCATATGCGTTGAAGTATTCTGCCCCCGGGCCGAGGTAGGTTGGATCCATGATATATTTTCTTCCATCCATCGACAAATTCGAATTCATATCCGGTTCGTCCGAATCGATCCACCATGCATCGATGCCGAGCGGATAGAGTTTTTCGTCTATCATCTGCCAGAACAATTTGCGCGCACCGGGATTGAATGCATCGTAGAATGTCGAAAGGTATCCTTTGCCGACCCAGTCTCTGTTCCCTAAATTTAGATTGCCTAGGTAAAGGTAGCCCTTGTCCATCATCCTGTCGAAGTTCGTGATGCTTTTGTAGAATTTTGCCCAAACGGAAATCATGATGTGCTCATGGAGTTTATGCACTTCATCGACCATGGCCTTCGGATTCGGATAACGCGTGCTGTCAAATTCCATGCTGCCCCACTGATCTTCCTTCCAGTAAAACCAGTCCTGCACGATATTGTCGAACGGTATTTTGAGTCTGCGGTATTCATTTGCGACCTGTAGTAGTTGATCCTGTGTCGCATATCGTTCACGGCTCTGCCAGAAACCGAACGCCCACTTCGGCGGGATCATAGCCTTCCCGGTCAATTGTCGATAACCGCTGATAACGTCATCGAAATTCTGGCCGGAGATGAAGTAATAATCGATCTGATTTGCATATTCGGAATACAAAGACAGATTATTCTGTTCTTCCGGGCTGAGCGGCGTTTTTATCTTCAACGAAATGTATGCTTCTCCGCCATCAGGGATCCATTCAATCCTGATCGGATAGCTTTCTCTTTTTTCAAGCTGCAGATTGAAAAGATAGACGAAAGCGTTCCACGATTGTCTCCATCTGTCGACAATCAGCCTACCGCCGATCCACATCTTGCAATGACCGGAAGAATAAAGACGGAATTTAAACAGCCCTGTGGAATCCGGCTCGAAAGAACCATTCCAAGAAACAATTCCAGTCGCCAAAGAATAGCCCGTAGGGAATTTCTTCAGGTCGGAAAGGAATTCGTAGTTTATTTCTGATTCATCACGGACAACCGCGACTTTCGATGTGTCGAGCGAATTGCAGTAAGCTGCTGTTAGCCCGCCTTCTTTCCCGTTTGCATCATAGAGTTTCAGATCCGATAGAGAGCCATAATCTCTTGGGTCGCCAAACTTGGTCCTTGAATAATTGTCCCATAATATTCCGTAGTTCTTGTTTGAGATCACGAACGGAATAGAAATCTTAGTATTATACTGGTACAGATCGACATCCTGGCCTTTATAGTCAAACAATCCTTCCTGCTGCTGACCGAGCCCGTAGAACGCCTCATCTGATGTAGATTCAAACTGCTGGCGGATCGTGAAAAGATCTTTGTTCTCAATTGTGACAGGCTCGATTGTTTTGCCGCCGTCTTTGATTTCATTTAGAATTGGTTTCCCTATAGAATCGCAGAAAACCAGGGCGCCGGTCTTGGTGGAAATTCTCACCTGTAATGAAGCCGTCTTTAGTACCAGGGTGTCGCCCGATTCTTGTGTCTCATATTTTACGGCAGGGAACTCCTGCGGTTCGACCATTAAACTTTGCACGGCGGGAAAGGAATCCGAATTCACTGCACTTACACGAATTATTCTGTCAGTGACGGGTACGACACGAATCAGCTTCGCGCCGTTCTTGACAGTATCTGTTACCGGAACAATAATTCCGTTTTTGGTCGGGCTATACTGTTTTTGGGCATATGCCGTCAAAAAGGTCATACTCAGTAAGAAAACCACAGACATTTTCATTTTATTCTACCTTTGCTCTTGGAGTTGAAAAAAATCGGACGAAACGATTTTGAAAGAATGTAGCAGTAGCTGCGCGACTCCTCATGAATTCAATTTACGCAATTCGAGTAAGAAATTAATGAGTTTGCAAATCAAACAAAATGATTCAAATGCATCCGTTCACAAAAGATTGACCTCAATATTATGGCCAGTACGAATCTTATCTTATTACTTCTCGACAAATTCCCGTTGATCCGCCTTATCTCCGAATTCTTAATGAAACAACTTTTTGTTCATTGTGCGGGCACGGTGGTGAGTTTATATTGATGCCATGAGAAGAACACTGACGGCAATTCTCCTTCTAACACTTGCATCTTTTACTTACTCGCAGAGTCTGCCCGTGCCTTCGGCAAGTACTGAAGAGCTTAACAAGCTCAGAATTGCCCAGGCTCTCGAGCAGGCAGGTGAATACGAAAAAGCCCTCGACTTTTATCTGCAGCTGCATCAATCGTCGCCGGACAACTTTGTCTACTTCGACGGACTCCGGCGAGTTTATATGAACTTGAAAAGGTACGAGAGCGCCAAGGAATTGCTGAATGATAGATTGCAGAGTGATCCGTCCAATGTTGTCATGTTGTGCCAGCTTGGCGATGCGTACTTCAAGAATGGCCAGCAGGACTCGGCATTGGTGATATGGAACAAAGCGCTGACAATTGATCCGAAAAATCCCAATGTTTATAAAGCAGTCGCAAACACGATGGCGGAGAATAGACTTTTTGACAAGGCGATAGATGTTTACCGAAACGGCGAGGTTAATTCCAATCAGACGTTTACGAATGAAATAGCGCGGCTTTATTTTCTTAACGCGAATTACGCCGGCTCATTACGCGAGCTCCTGAAGCAGCTAAAAACACAGCAAACCACCTATATCTTGTCAAACATAGAGGTGCAAATAGCATCGTACGGTTCGAGCAAGGAGGCTCTCAATCAGTTCACAGGCGAGATGGAAAAACAGGTTGTAGAAAACCCCGACAATAGAGACTACAGACGGCTGCTCAGCTTTATATATATGGAGAAAAAAAATTACGCCGCAGCTTATACGGCATACAAATGGCTCGACAACCATTCCAGTGCGCCCGGATCGGAGCTCCTCCAGTTTGCCGTCAGGGCATATAACGACGAGGCGTATGAAGTGGCATCGAACGCATATAAGGAAGTTTCTACTCTATCCAAAAACAATTCCATTGTCGTCCAGGGTTTGTACGGATATGCGAACTCGCTTCAGGAGCTCGGGGAGAATAAATATACCGAAGGCGACGGCCCATGTTCCACAACGGACACTTTAGCCGAACTTGATCAAGCCCTGTCGACATACGAAACAATCATAGAGCAATATCCGAATACGCAATTCTTGAGCTCCGCGGTTCTGAATTCTGTCGGCTTGAAGATGAAATATTTTCATGATTTCGCCGGCGCGGGAAAATTACTGTCCGACCACAGAGATCGCGCTGGCACCGATGATTGGACCATGGCACGTATCCGCTTGTGCATGATGGAAGGAAAATTTCAAGATGCCTTCAACACATCGTTAGGAGTCATCCAGTCGAGCCCAGCGGCGGACGAAAGCGTGCGTGATAAAATAAAATTTCAAGCTGCACTTGCCCTTTATTACCTGGGCAACTACGACAGCTCCGCTTTTTATTTAAGCGAGATAAGTTCCAATCCAATGTCCGACGCCGCTAATGATGCTATTCAGCTTTTGAATACGATTACAAACAACCGCGGCAACCCGGCGGCGCTGCGGGAATTCGCTTCTGCCTCGGCAATGGAAGAATCGGACAAAATTCCTGAAGCCGCTTCTGCCCTTGAGAAAATTCTGAACGAATATCCGAATGTTCCATTGGCGGACAACGCGCGATTTGATTTAGCGTCCGATTATTGCAGGATGGGAAACGTAGACGCAGCTTTGAAAAACTATTCATTGCTTGCGGAGGACAGCACCGGGATATTTGCGGACAGAGCGGACTTAAGGATCTGCAGGATTTATCAGACGACGCTGCGTCAAAATGAAAAGGCAATTTCAGAATACGAAGACTTCTTGGTCCGATTCCCGAATTCAATTTATCAGAATCGAGTCCGGGAAATCCTGAGAAATCTGCTAGGGGAAGATTCATAGCTGCAGTGTATACGAATCAACATTTACGGATTATGTGTCATCGTTCAAGAGATGGCGAATAATTGCAATCGCAGGTGATAAAATGAAAAGATTTGCTTTTTTGTTCTTGATCTTTTCGGCAACGGCCGTTTTCGGCCAATCGAAACTTCTTATTTACATGGATCTCAAGCAAACCGACGATTTGAAGGCTTACGGCGTGGCATACTATGCACTCCAGCATGGCATCGAAGTCGACTGGTTGCTGAACTACCGCGGCGGTTCGTTTATGATGGACGACAACGATGTCATTGCAAATGAATGCAGAATACGCGGCGTCGCGTTCGACGAGCTGACTGCCGTGGAGTCATCTCAAATTTACGCCATCGTCCAGGATGTGAACAATAATATGGACGTTGTGCGTCTCGAGAAAGCCCCAAAAATCGCCGTTTATATTCCGCCGAACTACAAGCCATGGGACGATGCAGTGACTCTTGCGCTGAATTACGCTCAAATCCCATTCACGCAGGTTTGGGATGAGGAGGTGCTCGACGGCAAACTTTCACAATACGACTGGCTCCACCTTCACCACGAAGATTTCACGGGGCAGTACGGGAAATTCTATGCTTCATACAGCAATGCGCCATGGTATGTCGAGGAGCAAGCAACTTATGAAAAAGAAGCTCGTAGGCTCGGATTCAAAAAGGTCTCCGATGAAAAGAAAGCGGTTGCGCTCGCAATAAGAAACTATGTGGGGCAGGGCGGCTTTCTGTTCGCAATGTGTTCGGCGACAGAGACGCTCGACATCGCGCTCGCCGCCCAGCACACGGATATCTGCGACGTTATGTTCGACGGCGATCCGCCCGATCCCGATGCGCAGGACAAACTCGATTATTTGCAGTGTCTGGCATTCCAGAATTTCAAGCTGGTGATGAATCCGTATGAGTACGCCTTCTCGGATATCAACGATCCTCCGAACAACATGGTACAGTTCCGCGACCCGACCACGGACTACTTCACGCTGTTCCAGTTCTCCGCAAAATATGATCCGGTACCGACAATGTTGACTCAGGATCACGTTAACGTGATAAAGAATTTCATGGGGCAGACTTCGTCATTCAAGAAAAGCTTGATCAAACCTAATGTCGTGATCATGGGGGAAAAGGAAGGCACCGGGGAAGTGAAGTACATCCATGGCGATTACGGAAAGGGGACCTGGACATTTCTCGGCGGTCACGATCCTGAAGCGTACACTCATCTGGTCGGCGATCCACCTACCGATTTGTCTCTGCACAAAGACTCGCCGGGATACAGATTGATTTTGAATAATATCTTGTTCCCGGCAGCAGAGAGGAAACCGCAGAAGACATAAGAAGCCATTGGCTCATCCTGCTTTCGACAAGTCCAAGCAGACTTTCAGCCAGCAGGTGGCTCCTTATGATTTTTGCCCGAGCTACTTGAGCAGGTTTATTTAGACTAAATAAGTTTTCCGGTTTTCTTCTTGATATTTACACCATGGCTTGTTAAAATTTAGGCATAGATATTGCCAGAGGGCAAATGAAGTCAGGGAGCCCGAAGCACGAAGATTCACCTTACGATTGTTTCAACTTGAAGCTGAGTAGTTTTGAAACATTACTTGGCATCAAAGGAGTCTTTGAGATGAAGAGTGCAGCGGTTATTGCGATTACATTTCTAACGGTAAGTTCACTTCTTGCGCAGGTGCATATAAGAGAGAGCGCAACGATTATACCGGGGCAGGCGAAGAGGGTGCAGATATCGGAAAACAAACACAAGATATGCTTTACATTTGTCTGGAACACAGATTGTGAAGGCTGCACGCAGACTGAGATTGGCCGTATACATGTCTACGGTCCATGCGGTCTTGATACCACATGTGAAGACACAGATCGCCGTCCGATTATGGTCATAAATCCTGCAAGGGCAGGCGACTACTGGTTTAGCCTCTCGCTATTCAAGACTACAACAGATTCTTCAATTGGCGAGTGCTCCATCTATCAAGATGACTCACTTATCTATGAAGAGACCAGGTGGTCATGGGCGACAAGGAATGTTGTTCCCAATGCGTGGAATTATCTCCACCAGGGTTATAATCCGGAAGGCGACACCCTCAAATATTACTCAACTCCTTACTATTCAACATTTCAGCTTCAATTGGTGCCCACCGGCTTTTCTTACGGTCAGGAGTCAGGCTTCTTCTACGGGGATGAATCCATAGTAAGATTGCAGGGTTCGGATAGCTGCACGAATACTGCGTGGTCTTTCGATGATCCTGATCCTATAACATTTACTATATTATCCGGCCATCGATACGCTTCGTTCCATACTTTTGGACCCGATGGTGAAGACGTAAAGCTTGACTCGACCTTTACCACGACCGCGATGGAGATTTGGATGGATCAGTTTTTTCTTGCTGCAGACAGTGTTCGACCGGATTCAGCTGGCGAGTGGGTGGTAGTCGAAGCAGAGAGCAAAGGGGTGAAAAGCATAGATTCGATACGAATCTTTCCATCACCGGTAGTCGTCGGTCTTGTTCCGTCCGAGATTTCACCGGGTGATACTGCGATGATAGTCGTAAAGAATCAGAACCCCGACGGTACGATAACGGATTTCACGCCGGATCAATTCTTTGAAGTCGGGATAGACAGCGGGAACGCATATGGAACGATTCTGTCGCAGGGTGATACGGCTCAATACTTCGCGCGAAGACCTCAGCCGTTGCAGTTCATAGCAGTCGACAGCATAAGTGCAGACTCAGAGATAGTCGGGATTAGAGTGGGCTGGGAGCAGGAGGTACCTTGCTCAACGGTGCCGGGTGTAAAAGAGAATTCCGGGCAAAACAGGAAAGCGGGAGGCACAACGGTTGATGCAAATCTAAAGAACACGGCGATCAACCCTCCGGCAAGGAAGGTGAATATATTACCAGTTCACCGCAAGTCGGTCTCCGATGCGCCTAACTTTTCATCGGGTTACTATGGTATCGGCTGGGTTGAGATAGAAAAGACTAAGATCACAATCAATATCCCAACACCAAAGCAGGAATGGCCAAATTTGCCACCACATTCTGGAGGAAATCCCAATGCAAGGGACGAGAAGAAATTCACGGTCACAGTGACACGTGGAGGCAAACCCTTGCCCAATTATGGTGTAACTACAACAGCATCCATGATACTGCCATCCGGGGGACACGCTCATCTAAATCAGCCACCGCAGGCTGAAATGGGAGAACTCGAGGACTATGTGCACCATGTTGATGGGAACGGAACGATAACGACCTTGACAGACGGTGATGGAAATATCTTTATAGATTTCACAGCGCCGGAATTTAGCGGAAATGTATTGATGACTGCTTCGTCAACTACCGAAAATGTAAGTGCACACGATACCATTTCAGTGATGGTCCCGGGTTTTGTTAATTTCAGAGATTTGATATTCCTGCCAAATAGAGCCCGACCTTACGCATTCCAACAAACGACTCAAACCGCCATTGACAATCATCCTGACAACAACTGGTGTACACCGGAAGCGGGCGACCAATTCTTCCTTGGAATACTTGATTTCTATTTCTTGTCCGGTTCAGCAGATGGCGGCGGAACGTACTTGAGCATTAACGACATGAGCCTGCCGTGGGGCGGGTTGTTCGATGCACTATATTCGAATTGGCAACCTCCTCATAGTGCTCACAGGATAGGCCTGAGTATAGACATAAACCCGAATGATGCAAATGATATCCCGTTGACCTTAGATCAGATCCGCCAACTTAATTTTTGGATGGCAAAGCACCAATGTTATCGGAACAGCGAAAGACAAATACACTATGGATATTTAAATGGGAGAAACTAAGATGAATAAAAAGAATTTAGCTATTTTGGTGTTGCTTGCGTGCGGATCGCTATGCTCACAAGGGCAAGAATTACCCCTTCTAAAAGAAGTCCAAGTAAAGTGTGCCGTTTCATTTCAGCAACAGAATGGAATGTACTACTTTACCTACGATGTACGGAACGATCTCAGCAGCGTTGGAAACATTATCATGTTTAACATTGACATCTCTACGAGCCAAAACTCGATTCAGTATGATACCAGCGGTTTGCGCTACAGGGACGATGGGTTCACTGAGAAGATCTTTCAAAATGACTACCCAGTGATTAAGGGTAAGATCGTTCCTGTTGGATTTCCTTCGATGCCCCTTCATTGGTTCGCGGGAGTTGGAACAGACCTCGCGGCTGGCTTTGGCGGAGATTCTCGCAATTGGATCAAGCCAGGAAGTGCACTGGGGGGATTTGTCATCATGAGTAAAGGGTTGCCAGGAATACGATCATTCGTGGCAATCCCGGATTATGACCCCACAAAATATTTCCCCGATCCTGATGAGTACCCGGAATCAGACACCGTGAACATTGATTCCGTAAGGGAGTCACTAAATTATTATGGCAAAACACTCGGCCCCACCGCTCCGCCATTAGACTTCTCTGCGTCATCATGGATAGACACCCTCATTTCCTACAAGCACCAATCCGTTACGCTCGGCTGGCTCAAGGAGGACAAAACTCACAAACAGGATTGCGACGAAATAATGAACGGCAGGGACTGGTATAAGAAAGGTGACTTCGAAAAGTTTGGCAAATGGAATCCGACTAATGACTGGGACTTCGACCGCGATTGGAATAATGGAATAGTCGAAGTATTGGATAGAAGATTGGACAGGGCAAAGACAGAACTTTCCAAGCGGGATTCTGTGGGTGCAAGGAGAGATTTGCAGATATTTGTGATGGAAGTAGAACTGTTGAATAATCTGAGCAAGAAGCTGGAGGATAGAAAACAGGCTCCGATCATGACAAGCGAAGCTTATGCGCTGCTGAAATATAATGCGGAGTATTTGATAGAGAAGTTACCAGAGGGAAGAGGTAAGAATTAGGAGCCAAAAGAAAGGGAGGAAGAAGTTAGATGAAATGCATTTTAATCTTTCTATCGCTGATCGTAGGAGGTGCCTTTGCCCAACCGGCAAAGGTTGGCAAAACGGATGCCGTGGGACAGATCCCTCAACAAAGTTCGGGACAGGTCTGGCAAGTCCCATTCGCCTCATCGGACAACACAATCTCTCTGAGTGTTCAAAACAATTCCGGCACTGAGACGAAGAATGTGTCCGTCGCGTTCAACAAAATTCCATCATGGCTGAAGTTTAAAGAGAACGCTGCAACCATAAAGAGCATTTCGGCAAATGCTTCTGGGGATGCCGGGTTTACATTCTCTGTTGATAAGAAAGCTCCTGTTGGAAAGGACACGACCTTGACGGCAACGATAAGTACAACAAATGGTCAGTCATGGACTAAGGAAATAAAGATCTCTGTCGGAGCGCCGAAAGATTACAAGCTTTACAATAACTTTTCCAATCCATTCAACCCGTCGACAAAAATTGCATTTGAGCTTCCGAAAGCATCGCATGTAGAACTCATCATCTATGACGTCGTCGGGAGAGAAGTCACGCAAGCTGCAGACGCAGATTATCCTGCCGGTTATACCGAGCTGACATGGAACGGAACAAACAAAAATGGAACACTTGTTTCATCCGGAGTTTACTTTTATCGGATAAGCGCTGACAAGTGGAGCAAGGTGAAGAAGATGATGATGGTTAAATAATTCAAAGAGATGTTCAGTAATCTCGCCGTTATTTAACGGGAATGGTATTGAAGTAGATCCGAAGTTAAAGATTCACACTTCAAAATGTCGGCGAGAGTCTTCTGTATTCCACCATGATGCACCTATTCATAACCACCTTCATACCATCGTCTGTGGCGTATCGGGCGGCATCCTCATTTATAACCCCTAACTGCATCCATAACACTTTCGCATTTGCCTTCACCGCATCCCTCGCGACTTCGCCGACGAACTCGCTTCGTCGAAACACATCAACAATATCGACCGGCTTGCCGATGCTTGCCACATACGGGAAACATTTTCGGTCTAAGACGCTTTGGTAGTTCGGATTTACCGGGATCACATCATACCCCACTTTGATGAGATACTCCATAATCCTGTTGCTGTCGCGATTCGGATCTATAGAAGCTCCAACCACGGCAATCGTCTTGGCACTCTTTAAAATATCCCTGAGTTGGTTGTCGTCTCCGTCTGTCATTCAGACTTTAGCACCTTGCAAAAATAATTTTACTCTTTGAAGCATACGTTAACATTCCGTGCTGCGTAAGCGTCGTCCAACCGACGAACCGGAGTCGTCATCGGCGCATCTCTCAAAGTCTCGGGAGAAATTCTCGATTCCTGATCGATCATCAGGAGCGCATCTGCAAATGAGTCAAGAGTTTCCTTTGTCTCCGTTTCAGTCGGCTCGATCATCAATGCTTCATGGACGATCAAGGGGAAGTAAATCGTCGGCGCATGATAACCGTAATCGAGCAGCCGCTTCGCAACATCCAAGGTCCTGACGCCTCGCGCTTTCTGCGTATCGGTCGACAGAACGAATTCATGCATCGGTCTCGCATTGAAGGGAAGTACGAAAGAATTACAGAGCTTGCTGAGCAGGTAATTCGCGTTGATCACGGCGTTGATGCTGTTGTTTCTGAGCCCATCCGGTCCGTGAGAAAGAATGTAAGTGTAGGCGCGCACAAGCATGCCGAAATTTCCGAAAAACGAGTGAATTTTCCCGATGCTGTCCGGCTTGTTGAAATTCAGGGAAAACTTTTCTCCATGTTTCTCGATCAACGGTACCGGAAGGAAATCTTTCAGCTTGTCATTTACAGCCACAGGGCCGGAACCGGGGCCCCCGCCGCCGTGCGGAGTCGAAAATGTCTTGTGCAAATTTATGTGAACGACGTCGAAACCCATATCGCCGGGCCGGACGAGTCCCACGATTGCATTTAGATTGGCCCCATCCATATACATTAACCCGCCAACATAGTGTACCATCTTGCTTATCGTCAGAATGTCGGATTCAAAAATCCCGAGAGTATTCGGATTTGTCAGCATCATGCCGGCTACCTCGTCGTCGAGATTTTTTTTCAGATCTTCGAGGTCAACTCTTCCGTCTCGATTCGACTTAATGCTGACCGCTTTGTAGCCGCTGATCGCTACGCTTGCCGGGTTCGTGCCGTGAGCGGAGTCGGGCACCAGAATTTTGCTTCTCACTTCACCTTTTGACTCGTGATATTTTCTTATGAGCATGATGCCCGTCAATTCGCCCTGTGCGCCGGCTGCAGGCTGAAGGGAAACTGCGGACATCCCGGCTATTTCACGAAGCATTCCGGAGAGATTATACATCAACTCCAGCGCACCCTGGACCGCTTCCTCCGGTTCCAAAGGATGAATGTCCGCATTGCCCGGCATCGATGAAGTCTTCTCATTCACCTTAGGATTGTATTTCATGGTACAGGAGCCGAGCGGATAAAAGCCTTTGTCAATGTGATAATTGAGCGTTGAAAGCCTCACGAAATGGCGGACCACTTCGTTTTCGCTCACCTCGGGCAAATCCGCAAAATTGGAACGCAAATAAATTTTCGGGACATCCAAATTGAAAGGAACATCGCGCTTGGATAGAGTGTAACCTTTTCTTCCTTTGTGCGATAGTTCAAATATGAGTTTCTCAGGCATAGACACTCTCTTTTTAAACAAATTAAAATTCAATGTAGAATTAAACAAGAAGTAAGAAGTCCTGTAAAAATTATCCCGACCAATCATCTTATATGAGGTGTGCGGGATGCCGCAAAGCGGCATTTGTTTCTCGGAGAGATGAAGTCCGCCACCGGTAGCCGACAACAACTCGCTGGCGGTTAGCGTACCATCGCGTCACGTGAACAACTGCAGGCAGGACTGATTGCTATTCAAATTGGCCTTATCTAAATTAAACTAAACAAAAGGAGTTAACCATGTCGCGCGGAGCGATAATCGTTTTGTCAATCGTAGCTTTTCTCGTCCTTATCTGTCTCAGTATCGCCGGCTGTGGGGTCGCAAATTATAACAAACTCGTATCTTATGATGAAAACGTCAAGCAATCGTGGGGACAGGTTGAGAATCAGTACCAGCGAAGGTATGACCTGATTCCGAATCTCGTTGAGACTGTTAAAGGTTATGCGAAACATGAAGAAGAGGTTTTTGAAAAAGTGGCCGAGGCAAGGTCAAGCGTCGGCAAGTTGACGGTCACGCCTGAAATCCTGAATGACCCTCAGGCATTCGGAAGGTTCCAGCAGGCTCAGGACGCTTTGAGCTCGGCTCTTACAAGGCTGATGGCTGTGTCGGAGAATTACCCCAACCTCAAAGCTGATCAGAATTTCCTGGCTCTGCAGTCTCAACTTGAAGGAACCGAGAATCGCATCGCCGTGGAGAGGCAGCGTTTCAACCAGAGCGTACAGAGTTACAACACGCTTGTTCGCAGGATGCCATCTGCTATCATCGCTTCACTTTTCGGTTTTCATGAGCGGCCCTATTTTGAGGCGCAACAGGGCGCAAGCACTGCTCCGAAGGTGCAATTCTAAATGCCGCACTTGAAAACTGTAGCTCCGTTTGCTCTATTCATGTTCCTTGCTCTGCCGTACCATGGTTTTGCACAGGAAGTCCCTGCACTTAACCAATACGTCACAGATGAAAGCGGCACGCTGGATCAGGAACAAATCAGAACGCTGGAAGCTCGTCTCGAGACTTACGAGGACACTACCTCAACCCAGATTGTCGTGCTGATGGTAAAGTCGATCCCGCAGGGGAGTATTGAATCGTACTCGATCGACGTCGTTGAGAAAAACAAGATCGGTCAGAAAGAAAAAAATAACGGCTTGCTTTTTCTAGTTGATGTCGGAGACCATAAGGTACGGTTCGAAGTTGCATACGGACTGGAGGGAGTCGTAACGGACGCTTACTCCAGCTACATCATAAACCAAATAGTGATACCTGAGTTCAGAAACGGAGATTATTACAGCGGGATAGACAAAGGAATCACGGCGCTCGCTGCTTTGATCGGCGGAACATTTACCGTCGACATAAATCAGCGGACGCGCTCTCGGCCTGCATCTAGATCGATTCCATTCGCGTTTATTGTGATCATTGCGGCAATCTTCAGACTGCTGTTTTGGAATAGAAGATTTTACGCCTCCTCCAGAGGAATCAGAAGAAGCGGCGTATTTTTGCCGCCGATAGGAGGATTTGGCGGCTTCCGAGGTGGTGGGTTCGGCGGCGGCGGCTTCAGCGGCGGTGGAGGTTCATTTGGCGGCGGCGGCGCGAGCGGAAGCTGGTAGAATGGAAGTGGCGGAAAGAAGAACCACAAAAGCAAAATGATGTAAACCGTAACCTAAGACTCAAAATTTGAAATCTATTTTATGCTTATTGTAATGGACACAAATGCGACTGACGAGCAAATCACTCTAGTCGAGGATAAAATTCGCTCGCTCGGTTGGACGCCGCACGAAATTCCCGGCTCGCTACGAATCGCGATAGGAATTACAGGTAATAACGGCGCTGTCGATTCGGGTCTGTTTTTAAATTTGCCCGGTGTCGTCGAGTGCATCCCCGTGAGCAAGCCGTATAAACTTGTAAGCAGGGATGTGAAGTCGGAAAACACAGTGGTACATTTAAAAAATGTTTCCATTGGTATGAAAGAACTTGTCCTCATGGCAGGTCCATGTTCGGTTGAGAGCAGATCTCAGATCAACGAGATTGCAGAATTCGTGAAGTCGCAAGGCGTTCAGGTGCTTCGCGGCGGCGCGTATAAGCCGCGGACCTCCCCTTACTCGTTCCAAGGTTTGAAAGAGGAAGGGCTGAAATACCTGCGTGAAGCCGCCGACCGATATGGGCTGAGCGTTGTTACCGAAGTGAAGGATACCGAGACTCTTCCTCTGGTCAGCGATTACTCAGACCTGCTTCAAATCGGCGCCCGCAATATGCACAACTTCTCGCTGCTTGAAGCGGTGGGACGCTTGAAAAAGCCGGTTCTCCTCAAACGCGGACTTGCAGCTACAATAGAAGAGTGGATGATGGCAGCTGAGTATATTGCATCACAAGGAAACTACGACATCGTTTTATGTGAACGTGGGATCAGAACATTCGAGACTTACACGAGAAATACGCTCGACCTGAACGCGGTCCCGCTCGTCAAGCATCTCTCTCACCTTCCCATCGTTGTCGATCCAAGTCACGGCACGGGAAGCTGGGAGCTGGTTGAACCTATGGCACTTGCGGCAGTCGCAGCGGGCGCAGATGGGCTGATGATCGAGGTACATCCTCATCCTGAAAAAGCTCTCTCCGACGGAAGACAGTCGCTTAGGCCCGAAAAGTTCATAGAGTTGACCGAAAAACTCAGAAAAATTTCCTCGGCATTTAATAAAGATTTTCCCAAATGAAGAAAATCCTGACAAAAGATGAGCTCCAGAATCTGGCTGAACAGATAGGAGAAATCGAGAAAAAGACCGCCGCAGAAATTCGCGTCGTGGTACACCACAAGAAGCACTGGAGCGAAAGAAAACTTTCGGCGCGCCAGGTTGCCGAGCGCGAATTTGGAGTACTCAACATGGCGAAGACCAAAAAAGGAACCGGCATCCTGGTATTCATTCTGGTGAGTGAAAGACAATTTGAACTTCTGGCCGACCACGGGGTAATCGCCGTGCTTCCGGAGGAGTTTTGGACGAATGCGGCGCAAAAATTGTCCGGACATTTTTCGAGAAATAATTTTTATGACGGTTTGAAAGCGGCACTGGCGGAAATCGGGGAAGTGCTCGAAACTAAATTGCCTCCAATAGCCGGGGAGCAAAGCGAGCTCCCGAACGATGTCGTAGAGGATTGAAAGTTGGAGAAATTCAGTCTCGCGATCGGACAGATCAAGCCAAAACTCGGGGATCTGAAATGTAATCTAGACCGCCATCTTGAAATAGCCGTGCAGGCACAAGAAAAAGGCGCGGCTCTAATGCTCTTTCCGGAACTTGGATTGACCGGTTATTCAGTCCGAGATCTAAATTCCGAGCTCGCGATGAGTGCGGACGATAAGTTCTTTCAACCCCTGCTGTCTCTAAGCAAGAAAATTTCTATCGTGGCGGGCACCATAATCCGAGATGAGAACGGCGGCATTCGCAACAGCCTGATCTATTTTGAAGATGCTACGGTCAAGCACATCCATTATAAAGTCTATTTGCCCACGTACGGACTTTTTGAAGAGCAGAGATATTTTCTTCCCGGAAGAGAGGTCAAAGCCTTCGACACGAAATTCGGGAAGATCGGTCTCTTGATTTGTGAGGATTTATGGCACATCTCCCTTCCTTACATTCTGGCACTTCAAGGAGCAAAGCTCATTCTTTCATCTGCGGCAAGCCCAACTCGTCTCTCCGGCGACAGCGAAGAACATTCGGGCTACCAGATCAACAGTGAACAGCACCGGAGTATTTCTCGTCTGCTGAGTATCTATCTTGCCTTTGCCCATCGAGTCGGTTTCGAAGACGGGGTGAGTTTTTGGGGAGGTTCGGAAGTCGTTTCGCCTCACGGTGCCGTCGTCGCTGCAGGAAAACTTTATGACGAAGATACCATTTTGTCTGAAATAGATTTGGCCGAGGTGGATCGCGCGAGATTGTTTTCGCGGCATTTCCTTGATGAAAATCCTGGGCTGCTTGTCTCACATCTTAAGGCGTTGGGGTTCTGAGCAGAAATATTTTTACCCTCTAAGATAACAACCTGCACGCGCGTCAACGCCGCGTTGGGCATCTGCCTTGCCTTGCAAGTCCATAGTTCGCTTGATAAATTATTTTACAAAAGGAGAATGAGTACAGATGAAGAATACTCTAAAAACAGTGTTCTTTATGACTTTGATGATGGTTCTGTTCCTCTTTATCGGGAACATAATCGGCGGTAAAACGGGGTTAACATACGCTTTCTTGTTCAGTCTTGTCATGAATTTCTTTGCTTACTGGTTCTCTGACAAGATGGTACTAATGAGTTATCACGCAAGAGAAGTCAGGGAGGCAGAGGCACCGAGACTTCACACCATGGTACACCGGCTGGCCACCCGCGCCGGTATTCCCATGCCGAAGCTTTATATGATTCCTACAGAGACACCAAACGCCTTCGCGACCGGCAGGAGTCCGCAACATGCTGCGGTCGCCGTGACAGAGGGGGTAATGAGAATTTTAAACGATGAGGAATTGGAGGCCGTTATCGGACACGAGCTTTCGCACGTTCTTCACCGCGATATTTTGACTTCCACGATTGTAGCGACATTCGCTGGAACGATAACGTATCTTGCCCAGATGCTGAGCTGGTCATTGTTCTTTTTCGGAGGACGCGGAAGGGACAATGATTCGTCAGGCATCGGCGAACTATTCGTGATTATCGTTGCACCTATTGCGGCGATGTTGATACAATTGGCAGTTTCCCGTTCGCGGGAATACAAAGCGGACGAAGGAGGAGCCGAACTATCTAAGAAGCCTCTGTCGCTTGCGAACGCATTGCAGAAACTGCAGGTCAGTGCCCAGCAGATTCCCATGCAGGCACAGCCTTCCACGGCGCACCTCTTCATAATAAACCCATTAAGCGCGCGATCCTTTGCGAGACTTTTCAGCACGCATCCTCCAACAGAGGAGCGAATAGCAAAACTTGAAGCATTAGCAGCAGGAAGAAACCTCTACTAAAAACTTAGGAGACCTATGGATTCTTACAAAGAGCCCGCCCCAATTGTCGATTGGGAAAATCCGTTTGAATCGATGATGGAGAGATTCGATGTCGCGGCCGAGATGCTTGAGCTCGAACGCGGTGTTTACGAATATCTGAAGACACCCGTCAAGCAAATCATCGTTTCAATCCCGATACAGATGGACAACGCTGAGATCGAAGTGTTTGAAGGATATCGTGTAATCCACAACGATGCCCTGGGTCCATCGAAGGGTGGAATCCGCTATGCGCCGGACATAACTCTGGATGAGATTAAAGCCCTCGCAGCATGGATGACGTGGAAATGCTCGATCGCCAATATCCCGTTCGGAGGAGCGAAGGGTGGAGTAAAATGTGATCCATCGAAGCTGACCCCGGTTGAGCTTGAAAAAATTACACGGCGATTTACTGCAAACATGCTCGACGTCTTTGGACCCGACAAAGATATTCCCGCGCCGGACATGAATACGAACGAACAAATCATGGCATGGATCATGGACACGTACAGCATGCATGTTCGCCGGACGGAGAATGCCGTAGTCACAGGTAAACCTCTGATAATCGGCGGCTCGCTCGGCAGACGAGAAGCAACCGGAAGAGGAGTCATGGTAGCAGCATTTGCAGCAATGGCGAAGGTCGGCCTGAATCCGAAACAGACAAGTTGTGCAGTCCAGGGGTTCGGCAACGTCGGCTCGGTATCTGCGAAACTTTTGAGTGAGCAGGGATTAAGGGTTGTTGCGGTCAGCGATATAAGCGGCGGATACTATAACAAGCGCGGGATAGATGTGAACAAAGCTATTGAATGGGTGCAGAAGACCAGATCACTGGAAGGAAGCGGAATCGGCGACCAGGTCACCAACGAGGATCTCCTTGAACTGGACGTTGACGTTCTCGTCCCTGCGGCGAAAGAAGATCAAATTACTTCGCACAACGCTTCCAAGATTAAGGCAAAAATAATTGTTGAAGGAGCAAATGGGCCGACTGTTGCGAAAGCTGATCCGATTCTGGACGAGAAAGGAATTCTCGTTGTCCCGGACATCCTCGCAAATTCCGGCGGCGTGACGGTCAGCTATTTTGAATGGGTTCAGGATCGTCAGGGATTCTTCTGGACTCTCGACAGGGTCAATCGTCGTCTCGAACGGATGATGCACGACGCATTCAATAATGTTTTTCAAACTGCGGAGAAGTACAAAGTTTCGATGCGCCTCGGCGCATATATTCTGGCAATTGACAAGGTTGCAAAGACTCTTAAGATCCGCGGAATCTATGCGTAATGAGATATTCACCATTCGTAGGGCTTCTATTACTGTTCGGATTGTTAGTTTCAAGCAGTGAGTCAGCGGACAAAAAATTCACCAACTACGAGATTTTTCGCGCGCAGGTTGATACTCTTTCAGGAACAGTCGTCAAGATTTTGTTGAGCCGGCAGATCGGATCAATCAGCTATCGAGCTAAACCTGGTGAGATAGAGACATTCGTGCGTCAAAAAATGGAAGAACGTTTGTTGGAAAATAATTTGCGACTCGTATCGGATTCAACATCACAATTGAGAATGAGTGTACCGTTGTTTCAAGTTTCTTACTCTCCTCCCGTGGCGTCCCATATCTTTGCATCTCCCGATGTTGAGCGGATGGTGCAATCTGCCTATGATGTTGAGATCTCCGACAGCGGAGAAGTGAAGATCGCAAAGTCGTTTTCCTTTGCTTTTTCCGATACTGTCAACGAGAGCGATATTCCAAATTTAGAAACCGGTTCATACGGATTTCTCCGCGGGAAAATTGATCCCGGAGGATTCTTGGACACGATATTGCAGCCTATTTTGTTCCTCGCTTCCGCCGCAGTGCTGGTATATCTTTTCTTCACATTAAGAGGTTCCTGAATGAAATTTACAGTAAACACCCGTTCATTAGCTACTATCTATCTGACGTTCGCCGGTCTGGCAATCATTCTTGCCTCGTGCTCGTCTACTCAAGAATTAATTGTCCAGAGCGCGGGGGAAACTTACCGACAAGGGATGCTTCTGATGCAGGATAAAGATTATACGAAGGCGCGGGATAAATTCGATATAGTGGTTAAACAATATCCCGCAAGCGCTTATGCGGACAGCGCGCAATTCTATCTCGCCGAGACTTACTACGATCAGGAGGAATACATCACCTCCGCATTCGAATACGAAAATGTTTACAGAAGCTACCCGTCGTCTAAGTTGTCACCGGACGCGAGGTTTATGATTGCAAAATGTTACATGGCTCAGGCACCGAGGGTTCAACTCGATCAGCAGAGTACGACGAAGGCAATCGAGGCATTCCAAAGTTTTATAGACTATTACCCCCAAAGTCCGCTCGTGCCTCAGGCAGAGAAGGAAATTATGGATCTTCGAAGCCGTGTCGCTGAAAAATATTACGACACCGCAGAGCTGTACACAGCGATGGGGTACTACAAGGCTGCTGTCGTTTATTATGATCTGATTCTTGATCAGTACCATGATTCAAATTTTGCCGACAAGGCTGCCCTGGGAAAAGTTAAGGTGCTGATGAAACGTCACAAGGACAGCGATGCAAAGTCGGCACTCGAAAAATTTTACATTTCATTTCCAAATTCGAAATTAAGGGAAGAAGCAAACCAACTTGCGCATACTTTGAACATCGCCACCGGCAAGCAGCCAGACGCAAATTAACCCGATATGGAGGGAAGGATAGAAAGTAAATTGTGACTGAAGGCAAACGAGATCCGCAGGATAAACGGGTGCAGGAATCCAATGTAGAAATGGTTGAGCTTGTCCTGCCAAACGATACAAATCAGCTCGGCAATTTGCTAGGCGGCAGACTGATGCATTGGATAGATATAGTCGCTGCCATGGCTGCGACAAGACATTCCAACCATGTCTGCGTAACCGCCGCGGTGGACGAGCTGAGTTTTCTCCATCCGATCAAGCTCGGTGAGCTCGTCACCTTGAAGTCAAGCGTCAACAGGGTATTTAATACTTCAATGGAAGTCGGTGTGAAAGTATTTTCAGAGAATCCGCTCACGGGAGAAAGGAAGCATTCAAACTCCGCTTACTTGACATTCGTAAGCATCGACCGATCGAGTCAGCCGATCAAATCTGTTTCCGTCGTGCCTGAGTCTTTGGAAGAGAAGCGCCGATATGAACAGGCTCAGGTTAGACGAGAACAGAGACTTAAACACAGGGAAGAAACGAAAAGAATCTGGCAGGAGCGCACCGGTGAACAGGGGTGATTGAAAAGGATGAACGACATTGCTGAGATCAGGCCGGTCATAATATTCAGACACCTGATCATTCAAATGGTATTTGTCGTAAACATTGTGCGAGTTGCGGAGGCGCAAGTTTACACTCCTGTCTTCAGGGCAGTAGAGATGCAAGCGACAATAGCTCCATTGGGCGAGATGGTTGCGGGGAATTTCTCTGGACATAATAGCGTGGCTGCGCTGTGCAGGGTGGAAAAAGCGATATACTTCTTCGAACCCGACTCGATGGAAAATCTCATCCTTGCGAATGTCGTAACACTTCCGGACACTCCAATTGCGATTTCGAAGGGTCAAGAAATTTTCATAGATACAAGCAACCATGAAAGACATTTCGACAAGCTCGCAGTTCTGGAGAGCGGCCATTCCGTGATGCTCGTATCGTTTGGAAAAGACGGCCGTCCCATTGTATCACAATTATCCCATGCTGATGCTTATGCGACCGATGTCAGGACGACCGATCTTGAAGCCAGAGGAAAACTCGACATAATCACTTTTGGAAAATTCTGCCCGGGGGTTTTCGTCGCAGGGAAAGCGAGAACCGACAGCATCCAAGATGCCCAAGCCATGCAAACTCCGCTCGAGGGTATTCCGTTCAGCTCAATCGCTTTCACAGATTTCAACGGCGACCTCGTCCCTGATATGGCAGCCCTCGACTGGGTGAACCATAGGCTTCTTATTTTCTACGGCAGAGGAGATGGCACATTTGCACAGCCGGTCTCGTTCCAGCTTAGGGCTGAGCCGTCAACTCTTGCTGTTGCTGATTTGACCGGTGACGGCTATCCTGACATTCTGATCGGTTACAACGGCCTCGATCAGATCGATCTATACGGAGGCGACGGCGTCGGACGATTCCTCCTCAGGCAAACATTAAAAACCGCGGGCTCGATCTCAAAATTCGCGCTGGCAGATTTCACCGGGAACGGAGCGAAGGATATCGCCGCGTTGAGCTCCAGCGAAAAACAGATAACGCTTTTTTCGTACGACGTGTCATCAAAGGATTTCAAATACTCGGGGACGGTGGGCGTCGGTGAGAATTACGACGACATCATCCCGTTTTACTTTCCAAACCGTCTCCGCGCCGATCTCGTCGCCTCGAGCTTAAGCGAGAAATATGTCAAAGTATTCAAGACCTCCGTTATATTTAACAAATACCCCGACGTGCTTTTGCCCGTAAGTGAAGGTTCTTGCCAGCTATCTGTCTTTGGAAATGACACCTCCAATTGCATGGTTGCCGCGGACACATCGGGAAGAATCACGCTTGTGCACTATAACGGAACAATTATAACAGGCGAGGACACTGCCTTTGAATTTCGATCGGAAGAAAATCTTGCATTCATGAAATTAGTCATTTCCGACCAGTTTCATCTTCTCTCATTTTACACTGATACCAACACGGTCAGCATGTACGATGTGCTGACAAAAGACGAAAATGGCAGGAAGGTCATGACAGCCCGAATTCCATTTTTGGTCGATGGAACAATACATGGAGATTCCGCAATCATGGCCACCGCTTATACGGTAAAGTCAGACAGCGGAGTCGGCATTTCATATTTCACATCGTACGCGCAGGAAGATTTCATTGAGAAAGACTATTATCTTAACGAGGCGAAAAATTACGTTTCATCTGCCCTTACTCTTCTGGATAGGGATCCCGCATTCTTTAGAATTTCGGAAAAGGGAATCGACACCATGTCGTTTGTCTGCACCCGTCTGAGGTGGCGAAGAACCGTTTCAAATGTAATCCAGGGTTCTAAAGCGAAACTTGCCGCACTGAATGAACAACAATACCTGTTTGTTGAGTATGATGACACGCTCACGATGTTCAAAATCTCATTGGAGAAACCAATGATACTCACGCTGCATCAAACATGTGCGATGCCTTTCGATAGCTCTGAGTTTAGCAGTGTTCGCGTTTCAATTGCTGATTCAGTTTTTTATGTGGCTTTCTTCGACAGCGCACAGAGCTCCGTATCACTTTTCTCAGCTGCGGCTTCGCAGTCAAAGTTGATCAGATCGTGGCGCACTGAAGACAGACCGGAAGATATCGCCGTTTTGCCTGTGATGAGAAGAATATATTTCTTGAATCGACCTGAGTCCTATGTCTCTGTCCACAATTTTTGAAATGTTTGTTCTGTCAAATATGCTGTTTGGGGAAATGTTGCTGGGCTCCGATCATCAGGGAGCGATTAATAGATTTTTTGAAGCATACAATGTCAGGTCGTACAACAAATGCGGGTTCCATATCATTGCGAATTATTATGGCACACCTGCTGACGAATTTAACGTCAAAGGCGTTTTGCAGGTCAGACCTCCTAATGATACCTTTGTGGTAAGTCCCTCCGGAAAATTCAGAATTCACTTCGACACTACCGACATTAACGGAAACCAGCCGTTCCTTTATGATCCTGACGGAAACATAATACCAAATAGTACTTACGCTTTTATTGATTCAGTAGAAAATACTTGTGATTATGTATATCACGTTGAAGTAGATTCGCTTGGATTTCCTCCTCCACCCTCCGACAGCGGCGCGGGCGGCGGGAACGAATACGATATCTACGTACAGTCTTTGCCTGCGGGCGAATACGGTTACACGGACTACAATCCATCTCAGCCCCTAATTAACCGCATCAACCCGACTTACGCGGCGTGGAGTGTCATAAGAAATGAATTCCAATCTACTTACACAAAGGGAATACCTGCCATGGAAGTCACGATTGCTCACGAATTTCATCACGGAATACAGGTGGGCAATTACGGTTTGTGGCAGCAGAAAGATTTGTGGTTCTATGAGCTCACATCAACGTGGATGGAGCAGGTCGTATATCCGGAGGTGAAAGATTATTACCAGTACCTCATTTATTTCTTCGACAATGTCGACAGACCATTCGACGATTACCAACAGTACAATTACGCCGGTTATGAACGATGCATCTTTGGAATCTTCGTTCAGTATGAATACGGCACCTCCATGATGAAAAAAATTTGGGAAAAGATGGCACACGAGCCTCCGATCCCGGCTATCGAAGACGCGTTCACTGCGGCAGGGGACGATCCATCCTCGGTGTTTCAATTATTTGCCCAGCTGAATTATTTCACGAATTACAGAACTCAGATCGCGAGCCAATTCAACATCACGCCATATCCTCTCGGAGAAGACTATCCGTTGGTCAAGATCAGCATGTCAGATACTCTCTCAGGTAGCGGTGTTAGTTTCCCTGATTCCGCAATGAGACTGACGGAGCACTTTTATCAAATTTACTATAACTCTGATACCTTCGGACTAACAGTGGTCAACAACAATTTTTCTGCAGCAATAAATGACGACAAGGAAAGCTTTCCATTTTTGGCAGGTATTTCTTTTGGCGGTCAAAATTGCGTAGAACAATTGGCCAACGGCTATTGTCTATTTTTTGCGGCTGCAAATCATAACGACTGGGGAATCATTCCGTTTATTTCGAATCAAGCTTTCGCGGAAAAAAACAACGGCGCATATCCGCAACCATTTAATCCATTACTATTTCTGCAACCATTAAAAATACCATATCCATTTTCTGATACGAATGATGTAACCCTTTCTATTTTTAGCATATCAGGGACTCTAGTTAGAACGGAAAATAGTGCGCCGCTCTCTTTTCTTCGCGGCAGATGCGTCACGTGGGACGGGAAGGACAGCCGCGGAAAGATCGTCTCGACTGGAATTTATATCTACGTTTTGACTAATCGTTCAAAAACTGTTCTTGGAAAAATTGCCGTGGTGAAAAATTAGATGCTGCTGAAAGCAAAAGAACTCAAGAAAGTTTTCAACAGGAGGGTCGTCTTCGAGAATATTTCTTTCGAAGTAAAGACCGGTGAAGTCCTTTCGATAACCGGACCCAACGGCAGCGGCAAGTCGACCATATCAAAAATTGTTTGCGGACTCCTGACACCAACGGCTGGCGAGATAAATCTCATCAACGACGGAAAAAATATCGGCCGGGATGAAATACATGAACATGTAGGATTTGTAGCACCTTATCTCGAACTCTATGGCGAATTCACAGCACTTGAAAACCTCGAGATAGAAGCCAAGGCTCGCGGATTGAAAAGGAGAGGAAACGACAGGCTTTCTGAAATTCTTGACCTTGTAGGATTGTTGAATAGAAGGAACGACGGACTCAGAAATTTTTCATCAGGAATGAAGCAGAGATTGAAATACGCCGCAGCACTCATGCATGAGCCCGAAGTGGTCGTTCTCGATGAGCCCACCGCAAACCTCGATGTAGCGGGGACTGAAATGGTATTTTCCCTCATAGAGAAACTGAGGAACGACAAGATAGTTGTGGTTGCAACCAACGATGAAAAGGAAGCCGCCCTCGGAGATGTGAAGGTCGTGCTCAAAAAGGATTTGAGAGCCGAAAATGACAGATGATTCAGTAGACATGATGGAGCAGACCAGGAATAAGATAAAACTGACATTCCCTGTTGAAGGAATGACATGTGCTAGCTGCGTGCTGCGGGTTGAAAAAGCATTGAAAGGAGTCACGGGCGTCGCGGACGCAGTCGTTAATCTTGCAACCGAATCCGCGACCGTTGAAATAGAACCGGCAAAGGTCTCCGTTGACATTCTCAAGAAGGCCGTCACGGATGCCGGTTATAAAATTATCGACACTGCCGATGAAGTTGACCCCGTGAGGGCAGAGACCGAATTACGGGAACGGGAATACAGAAATCTCCGGCGAAGATTTATCTTCGGCGCGATCCTGTCTTTGATTGTGATGGTTGGGAGTATGCCTGAACTCTTTCAATTTGTGAAAGTTGTTCCTCTGGAAATAAGAAATGTCACCCTGATGTTGCTCACCATTCCCGTCATGTTTTACGTCGGCGGCAAGTTTTTTAAAGGCTTTTGGACCGCCGCGAAGCATCGTACCACGGATATGAACACCCTCATCTCCATTGGAACTTTATCGGCGTTTATTTATAGCGCTGTAGCGACAATATGGCCAAACCTGTTTGTCTCTGCGGGCAAACCTGCCGACGTTTACTTCGATACGAGTGCAGTCATTATCACCTTAATCCTGTTGGGAAAAATTCTCGAAGCAAGGGCAAAATTGAAATCTTCAGAAGCAGTCAGAAAGCTGATCGCTCTTCAACCTGTGACTGCCCACCTTGCTGCCGACGGCGGAGAGATCGATGTTCCACTAAGCATAGTCCAGGTGGGCAACGTACTGAGGGTGAAGCCGGGAGAAAAAATTCCGGTCGATGGCAAAATCTTGAATGGTTTCGCCACGGTAGATGAATCCATGTTGACCGGAGAAAGTGTTCCGGTGGAACGAACCGTAGGAGCAACGCTTCTCGGTGGCACAGTCTGTCTTGACGGCACGATATTGATTCAGGCAGAGAAGGTGGGAAAGGAAAGTTTTGTTGCTCGTGTCGCGAAACTTGTTGAAGAAGCCCAGACATCCAAGCCGCACGTGCAGAGGCTTGTCGATAGAGTTGCATCTGTATTCGTTCCTGTCGTCATTGTCGTGGCGGTCATCTCTGCCGCTGCCTGGGCTATTTTCGGTCCGCCGCCCGTTCATGCGCTGATGGCTTTTGTTGCGGTATTGATCGTCGCATGTCCCTGTGCACTCGGTTTAGCGACGCCGACTGCTATCATGGTCGGCACGGGCCGAGGCGCAGAAATGGGGACACTCATCAGGGACAGCGACACGCTGGAACAGGCGCGCAAGATTACCAGCGTCATATTTGACAAGACCGGCACACTTACCGTAGGAGAAATGAAAGTCGTTGAGATAATTCCGTTTGTCGGGGACCCCGAAGCTGGGAACAAAATATCTGAAGACGATTTGCTTAGACTGTCGGCTGTTGCGGAAGCTCACTCGACTCATCCGCTCGGGAAAGCAGTCGTCGAAGAAGCCCGACGACGCGGCTTGAATCACGCTCTGCTGGAAAATAACTCCACCGAAAATACGTCCTTCAAATCATTTACAGGAAAAGGGGTTGAGAAAATTACGCGGGAAGATGCCGGCCAAAGAGTTCTCCGCGTCGGGAAACTTTATTTTGTATTCCCGGGCGAAATGCCAAATTCGAAATTCCAGGAAAAGGTCTTGCAGCGAATGCAGGAGTTGACGGCATCAGTTCTCTATGTCTCAAGTCGATGCGCACCTTCCGACAAGCCGGAAATTCTCGGCGCAGTCCTGGTAAGCGATTATGTAAGAGATGATGCGGCATCGACAGTTAACAGAGTGAAGCGGCTCGGATTGAAAACATATTTGCTTACCGGAGACGGAGAAGGAGCGGCGAAGAGAATCGCCGAGCTTGTCGATGTAGACGGTTACTTTGCCAACGTCTCGCCGGAAGGAAAACTGAATAAAATAAAAGAGCTGCAAAGCAGCGGGGAAGTCGTCGCGTTCGTCGGGGATGGGATCAACGATGCGCCGGCGTTGACGCAGGCAGATATTGGCATCGCGATGGCGAACGGGACTGACATCGCCGTCGAATCCTCGGATGTCACACTCGTGAGGAATGAACTCAGCCTCGTACCACGATCCATTCTTTTGTCGAGAAAGACTATTAAAGTAATTAAACAAAATTTGTTCTGGGCGTTTTTCTACAATATCTTATTGATACCGCTTGCCGCAGGGGTTTTCTATCCGCTCACGGGCTGGCAGCTGAATCCGATGTTCGCTTCGGTCGCCATGGCGCTGAGTTCCGTCAGCGTTGTAAGCAACTCGCTGCGGCTGAAGAGAATAAAAATCACATAATCGCCAAATACAAGGAGACGTTGATGTTTGGTTTTGTAAAGAAGAAGAAAGTTTTGAACGTAGAAGGAATGACATGTCATCACTGCGAGATGACCGTCGAAAAAGCTCTGCTCGAAGTTGCGGGCGTCAAAAGCGCGAAGGCAGACCATGCTGCCAAGAGTGTTGAGGTGGAGTATAAGAATGAACTCGATCTAAATAAAGTAAGAGAGAAAATCGCGAAGGCGGGCTATAGATTAGCCGGATGATAAAATATTTTTCGCAAAAACGAACCAGGGGAGCTGATTTGCTGTAGTGGTTTGGGGATCCCGTCCTTCCGTCGAATCTTGTCGCCGCAAAAGTGGCTCGTAGTAATTCAAGAAGTTTCAACAGGCTGAATCGCCGGACGATTCCCTCACAGAGTAATATCACCTCCGCTCGATGCGCTAACTGACCTGCGGGTCGCAGAAAATTCTCCGCTTGTTTCGCAGAATGGCCCGCTGATTGTGCAGAGTCTTCCGCTTGTTGTGAAAAATGGCCCGCTGGCTGCATGGAATTGCCCGCTGGTTGTGAAAAATGGCCCGCTGATCGCGCAAAGTCTTCCGCTCGCTGCGCCGAATCCTCCGCTGGTTATGCCGAACTCTCCGCTGGAAACGCTGAATCAATTGTTGGTTGCGAAAAGGCTTCCGACGGAGCTGCAGGCTTGTCCGCCGGCTCCGCAAGGCTCTCTGCCTTAAAAGGGAAAGTCCTTTTTCATTGGGAGAGGACATATTTCGCCTGAGCTGGTACTGGCTCAGTTTGATAGTTCCAAGCAAAATAACGATTGTCATGCCAGCGAAAGCTGGCATCCAGAACCAAAGAAATGGATTCCGGCTTCCGCCGGAATGACCCCGGGATCGAAACTGAGCCACTACCTCTGAGCTGCTAAGGTTGACTATGCGGTGGGGACAATTTATATTTTTAGCGGAATGAAAAGCGTCGTGTGGTACACTGGGGGAATGAATGGAGTTCCATAGGTTTCAGATTTAAAAAAAACGACACTATGTTTGGTTTTCCAATAGTTAGGCGAAAATGGCGGCTGCAAAAATCATTTTAACATCCATTACATTGAATCTCAATCAATGAAAGGAGACTCATGAATACCATCGATGATTTGCAAGTAACTTTGATACAGCTATTGGATTCCATAGGGAAGTACAAACTAGAACCAAAAAAGGGCTCCATTCACGTTCTTCGAGAACGAGCTTTTATTGCAATCCATCCCAAGAAGAGCTACCTGGGCGTGAATGTCGTCCTCGACCGTTCCAAAGCTGCTCCATCAGCGAGCAAGGTCGAAAAAGTCTCAGCGAACAGATTTCATCACTTCTACAAAATCACTGACAAGCGGGAGTTGAATAGCTCATTCGCTCGATTGCTAAAAGAGGCATTCGATCTCGCTCAACCGAAAAAGTAAAGGATGGTTCAAATGTCACGACTAAGAGTTGGTTCCATAGCAGGGTTGGCTTTTGGAATTATTGACATCATTCCAATGCTGTTTATGGATTTACCGAATCGCAATGTTGCAATGGTTGGAGCTTTTACGAGCCGCTTTGCAATAGGTTTTCTAATTCCTAATACAACGCTTCCCTTTGCAGGATGGCTCAATGGACTTCTCATCAGCTTATTGATTAGTATTCCTGATGCAATCATAACAGGTTCATTCGTGCCGATACTTGGTTTTGGAGCGGTAGGTGGAATCGTCATAGGTTTAATCGTCAACAGAAAGAAGCAGTGATGGAGCCGCCACTTCGCCTAACATGTAGAAAAAAGACACTCAACATTTTCAGCGGATCGTGTTCGCTTAATCCGCCAGAAAATAAAATGGCGGACTACTTGTTTCTGCGGGACGTTATCTGTCATGCGTGGCGACACTTCTTAAACACAACTCAAAGTCAGGTATGCTTATGAGATCCTTGGTTTTATTCTTGCTTATCACTGCGGGATGTGCTTCCCATTCCCCTCGGGTTCATACTCAGGGAACTGATTTTACCGTCCTTGATTCGACCTTTGCGGGTCAGATGGTCAGGCAGTGTTCAAGGTGGGCGCCGACAATAAAACGCACGTGAACAAAGTTCAGGATTTATATAGGGCAGTTATCCTTTTGGCAGTTTGCTTGACTTCCGTGCAAGCGCAAGAGAAACCCCGCTCGACTTGTTTCAGCGCACGGCCGATCGATGGCTGGGACTCTCTTGTGGCTCGGATCAAGTATACTGAAATTTTTCTGCGCGCAGGAGCTCATGGCTCTGTCGGCGTGGGATTTCGCGTTGACACTTCAGGTACGATCGATGGCCCGATTTATGTGAAAACAACTGAACACTACCTTGTCGATCTGGTCCGCGACGCGGTAAGAGCCACTCGCTGGCAACCCGCAATGAAAATGGGTGAGCGTGAAGTCAGCATAGTTTCATTTCGCGTTGACTTCACATTGCTCCCGGACACGGTTCAAATAAGGAGCTATACTGGTAAAGACACTGTTCTGTGCAGGGACGTTCGTTCCAAAATTCATATAGAAATACGGCAATACTAAGTATGAAACTCATTCGGCCGTTTCACCGCCGTTGACGTTGGTTGCTCAAGTTCAAATGAAACCATCAAAGTGCCGATTGATGAAAGTCGAGCCCTTCCGAGTACAGTCGCGACAAATGATCGTTATGTATTGTGCTAAAGAACACACCACCGGAACAAGAACGGGACAATTTTGTGTTAGAAGAACTGTATGTCACTAAGTAGAAGAAGTTTCTTGAATCGAATACTCGCCGGGGGTGCAGCCATCTTCAGCGCGTACGTAATTTATCCCGTTATCAGATTTCTTATTCCGCCTCCAGTGCCGCTCGATGCGCAAACGAGAGTCCAGGCGGCAACGATCGACGAGCTGAAACCGAACTCAGCAAAGTTTTTCAGGTTTCTAGATAAGCCGGCTGTTCTGGTTCACCTCCAAAACGGCAGTTACGAAGCGCTGTCTGCAAAATGCACTCACCTCGGATGCACCGTCGCATTCGAACAGGACAAAGACATATTCTATTGCAACTGCCACGGGAGCCAGTTCAACATCGACGGAAAAGTCATCAAAGGACCTGCAGCGCTGCCGCTGACTCAGTATGCCGTCTCAGTTTCAGGAGACGATATTTTTGTGACCACTCAAAACCAGCAGGTGTAGGAATTGAAAGAGCAAGCCAGCGGAATGATAGAGTAATGGGCCGAATTACCGACTTCTTCGACGAACGGTTCGATTTGTCTCCGATCCGGAGATGGGTGAGCGACAAAACAGTTCCACAGCACAAGCATTCGTTCTGGTATTACTTCGGGGGACTCGCTCTGTTCCTCCTTACGGTTCAGATAATCACCGGCATTCTTCTCGCATTTTATTATTCGCCCAACCCGGCAAATGCAAATGAGTCGGTACGTTATATCATGGAACATGTGCAATACGGCTGGCTGATCAGATCGATACACTTCTGGGGCGCGAACTTTTTGATCGCTGTAGTTCTGGTTCACATGTTCTCGACATTCTTCATGAAAGCCTACCGCAAGCCGCGCGAGGTAATGTGGATCTTAGGCGTTCTCATTCTCGCATTGGTTCTCACGTTTTCGTTCACTGGTTATCTGCTCCCATGGACGACGCTCTCGTACTTTGCGACGAAGGTCGGCGTGAACACGCCCATGGTGATGCCGGTGATAGGAAATTTCATCTCGCAGATCATGCAGGGCGGGGAAGACGTCAGCGCTGCAACACTGACCAGAATGTTTACGCTTCATACTGTCATCCTGCCTCTGACTGCAGCAGGGCTCGTAACGTTTCATGTACTCCTCAGCCAGGTTCTTGGCACGAGTGTCCCGCTGTCCATAAAGAAACTCGATGGCGAGACGAAATTCTTTCCGCACTTTCTGATGCGCGATGCAGCCGTCTGGTCGGGTACGTTCGCAATTCTGCTCGCCTTCGCGTCGGTTTTTCCGGCGAATTTAGATCCGAAAGTAAATCCGATCTTGCCCGCTCCAGCCGGAATAAAGCCCGAATGGTATTTTCTTTTTATTTTTCAGACGCTCAGAACAATTCCAGAGATCGCTGCGGTAGGCCTCGTTACGCTCGGCGGAATCGTCTGGCTCATGGTTCCTTTTCTCGATAGGAAACCTGTGAACGGAAAACCTTTCTTCACACTTTTCGGGATCGGCGTGATAGTTTATACGCTGACCATGACTATTTTCGCCTATATCACAACCGCCCAGCATTAATGACGGCTTTCCTCATTCAAGTTGCCGACACATTGTCGGCAAAGATTCCTTCCTTCACCGACAGATTCAATTTTACACTTCCTCTGATCGTCGTGCTTCTTATACTCATGTTCTTTATCCTTTTGAAGTCGTACGAATCCGAGAAGGGTCGATAGCCGATCCCTCTTAGTTCGCGCCGATTACCTTTGAGCTAACTCGTCCTTGAAAAATTTTACCTCTGCTTCTATATTAGATCAAAACAATGGCAGAACAGTGCATTCGTCTGAGAAACGCTACATTCTATGCGTACCATGGTGTCCTCACCAATGAGCAGGCGTCCGGGGGAAAATTCGAAGTCGATATCGATATGTTCGGGGATTTTTCGACCGCCGCGAAGAGCGACCACTTGAAGGATGCGGTCGATTACGAAAAAGTTTATCAGTCAATCAAAAGGCTCGTCATCGACAAGAGGTTTTATCTGCTGGAATCGCTTGGCACACAAATCGCGGACAATATTTTGGCGAATTTTTCCGAATTGGACCGCGTGATCGTCAAAGTGAGGAAACACTCGCCTCAAGTCGGCGGCGTAGTTGATTTCGTCGAGTTTGAAACGGAAAAGAGCCGCGTCCGGGGAACTTGACTTGGAAAACGCTGAATCTTATCTGTTGTTGGGCTCAAATCTCGAGGATCGATACGGATCTCTGATGAATAGTTTAGATATGGTGGCACAACTGCAGGATGTGAAGGTAATAAACACATCGGGAATCTACGAAACCGAGCCGGTCGAATTTGTCGATCAGCCATTATTTCTAAACATGGCTGCCCACATTTCTACTCCGATGACGTCGTTAAATTTGTTGAGAAAGCTTAAACAGATCGAAACAATGATCGGCAGGAAGCCGAGAGAGAGATGGCGCGAACGCGAGATCGACATCGACATAATATTTTACGGCAACGAGATTATCGAATCAGAAGAGCTGACTATTCCGCATCCCAGAGCTCACCTGCGAAGATTTGTCCTTCAGCCGATGAATGAAATTGCAGCCCATTATGTCCACCCGGTATTTAGCAAAACGGTGGCGCAGTTGTTGAGCGAATGCAGAGACGAGTCCAGAGTGACACTGATTAGCGGGCCGACGCGCCCGGCAGACTGAATATGGAATCGACAAATCATATCACCGATTTAAGACAGATTGCCATAGAAGGAGTCATCGGCGCGGGGAAAACGAGTCTCGCAATTAAGCTGGCAAAGTTTCTCAACGCAAAAGCCGTGCTGGAGAAGTTTGAAGAAAACCCGTTCCTCGAAAAATTCTACGAGGACATAAGCCACTACGCGTTTCAAACTCAGATGTTTTTCCTGATGAGCAGGTACAGGCAGCAGCAGGAGCTTGCGCAGACCGACATTTTCAACCAGACATTGGTCACCGATTATATGTTTGAGAAGGACAAAATATTCGCCTATTTGAATTTGCAGGATAATGAGCTGAAATTATACGAGACGGTGGTCAGTTTGCTTGAGAAAAGCATCCCGAAACCCGACCTGGTCGTCTATCTGCAGTGCAATGTCGACCATTTGATGGCAAATATCAAAAAGCGGGGAAGAAAGATCGAACGAAACATTTCGAAAGAATACCTTCAAAGCCTGAACGAAGCATACAATTATTTCTTCTTCAGATATAGGTCGTCGCCCCTTCTGATCGTGAATGCGGACGAAATCGATTTTGTCAATAATGAAAGAGACTTTGATAAGCTCGCTTTCGAGATTTTAAAGCCGCGGAAGATCGCGGAATACTATAACCCGATATTGAAGTGAAAGTGACGATAGAATTTTTTCTCTGGATAATTTTTTTCATCGTGGTCTATCGAATCATCAAAAACACGATTCAGAACGCCGTCAACAGAGGAATCAGAGATTACGAAGCACAAAAGGAAGCGCGGCGGAGAAAGGAAAAAGAAATCACGGTCGATCAGAAAAAAATTCAAGATGCGGATTTCAAGGACCTCTAAGGGGCCCAGCACAAGCAACTACGGAGTTCCCACTTTGCATCTTACTGACTTCATGTTTTCCCGCACACCTTTGACGTCATGCCGAACGGCTTAAGCAAAAGTCTCGAAAGAACCGCAAAGGGAGGCGCACGCCGGCTCCTCGCTTCTCTCGCTTCATGGCATCATCAGAGATGGCACGGATTCGGAAAAGCGGAAGACATCAAAAGAATAATTGTGATCAGGCAGCATAACCAATTCGGGGACGTGCTTTGCACCGTCCCGCTGCTTCGCGCACTGAAAACGAAATTTTGTCTCGATGAATTGGCGGTTGTCGTCTCTCCACAGAACATAGACGCCGTTCGCGGCTGCCGGTACGTCGACAAAATCATCAACTACGATAAGTTAGCCTTTTACAGGAAACCGTCTCTCTTCTTCAAATTTTTCAAAGAGCTTCGCAACGGTTACGATGTCTTACTCGTTCCATCGAACGTTTCCATGTCTCTCACGAACGACATCATGTCCTTCTTCATAAAAGCGAAAGTGAAGATCGGTCCGAAATCTCTCGAAGACAAGCCGAACAAAACGCACGGGGTTTATGACATCGCCGTAGATTTGCAATGGGACAATGGAATCACTCACCAGTCCTGCCGCAATATGCAAGTCGCGATTCCACTGGGCATCGATCCGGTCAAGCAAGACAAAGGATTGGAATACGATGTCGATGAAAGATTGTCAGGTGAAGTCAGCGAACTCATGAAATCCGTCAAGAACGGTACTTCATTAAAAGTCGCGATTCATGCTGGGGCAGGCAAGGCGGCGAACCGGTGGAACGTATGGAATTTCGCCAAGCTTTCCGAGTTGCTTCATGACGAACTCGGGGCGGATTTGTACTTCACAGAAGGCTCGTTCGATCACGAGATAGTAGAACACCTTACAAATCTGATAAAGATTCCATTTGTCCGGGTAAGAAACAGAACGATTCAATCCATAGCGGCTCTCCTCACACAGATGGACCTCACGATCACAAACGATACAGGTATCATGCACCTGTCGGCCGCGGTCGGTACATCGACACTTTCACTATTCGGTCCGACCGATCCTCTCCAGTGGGCGCCGGCGGGAAGCAATCATCGATTCATCCTCGGACGAAACAGTGACATTAACTCCATAGAAGTGAACAAAGTCTTTGACCTCGCCAAAAAGATGGCACTCAAGAATTAAGTGCAGATGAAAAAGAGTTGATAGTATATTTACACGATGCTGACGAACGCCGACATAAAACGTATTAGCGAACTGAAAGAGAGAAGCGGAAGAGAAGAGCAGGCGAAATTCCTGATAGAGGGAAAACGTGCCGTTACGGAGGCACTAACAAATAATACAAGCATCGAGCGAATAATTGTAAACATTGCCGTTGACCCGTCTAAGTTTGCTGAAATTTTCTCTGTCGCAGAGGAGATCGGAATCGCACTCGATGAAGTACCCGCCGGAAAATTCTCCAGGCTGTCCTCGACCGGAACGAGTCAAGGAATTATTGCAATTGCAAATATTCCGTCGATTTCGTTAGATGATATTCTTAATGAAGTCCGATCCAAAAGGAATGCTCTTGTCATAATTCTTGAAAGGATTTCTGATCCTGGGAATTTCGGAACGATCCTTCGATCGGCGTCTTGGTTCGGTGTCGATGCAATCCTGACCGGGGAGGGAAGCGTCGACGTCTATAATCCCAAAGTTGTCAGGTCGGCGCTGGCAGCCATCTCATGCCTCAAGGTTGTCCAGGAGATAAAACCATCGGATGAGATTTCCAAATTCAAATCTATAGGATTCAAGATTATTGCATCAAGCCAGAATGGTAAAACGAACTATGCCGACTACACCTTTCCTCAAAAGTCGTGCTTGATTTTCGGTTCGGAGGCAGCTGGCATCGAGAGGAAGACACTCGATTTATGTGACGAATCCGTAATGATTCCGCGGGTTGGCAAAATGGAATCATTAAATGTTGGCGTTGCATCTGCGATTATCATGTCAGAAATGGTCCGACAGAAATCCGTTTTGAAAAAGTAGTTATTTCTCGCCAAGCAGTCTAATCCATCAACTCATTTGTTTCTACACCCCTTCAACGGAGAAGGTGGAGTCTATTCAGTGAAAAGAGTCGGTATGGTAAACCCCTTTCCTATGTACAAAGTTAGCCAGATGAACAATAATGTGCTCCCTGGAATGAAAATCGAGGAAAAGAAGACAATTTTGAGGGAAAACCATCGGCACATGTCTTGCTGAAGGTGTCACGAGCGTTAACGCGTACAGAATTCGAGAAGAGTACCGGTTGAGTGCCAAAGGTTTTTTAGCCGTAAGGATAATTGCTGATGAGCGGTTCTAATAAGTTCAAGAACATTTTGTCCCAAAGACAGCCCTTTGCGATGGTATACGTTGTCCTATCGTGGCCCGTCTCATCTCGATAATGTGATGATCGGATCGGCATGAGTTTGGTTCGCGAAAGGATTTGCACAAATAGGAGAACATGAATGGCAGAAGTATTTCAGAGTGAAGTCGACTCAGAAACAATGCAGAAAGATTTGTCGGAAGTAAGCGATGCTTCGCACTTTTCCCAGAGCATCAGGAGAATAATAGAAGAACAGCGGCCCGAACGATTGCTTGAGACAGGGACATATCTCGGAAAAGGTTCTACCGCCGTCATCGCAGGAGCACTAAAACGATCGGGTCTGGACAGATCCATTTTTTATTCGGTCGAATGCAATCCCGGCAACTTCGATCAGGCTGTTCATAACCTCCATCGGAATCGCCTTCTCAAATATGCCAGAGTTCTCCTGGGAATTTCCGTCCCGCGTTCAATGCTTCCGACTCCGGAAGAAATTACCATCCTGTCGGAAGAGATCATCGGCAACGACGAAATATTCATCGACTACCAGCCTGAAACCAGGGTAGAGTCTTATCTCAAAGAGACAGATTTCCCGGAGGAGCCGGATAACCTCCTTGAAAAAATACTGGAGGAGTTTGATTTCAAGCCCGACTTCGTACTTCTCGACAGCGCGGGCCACATGGGATTTGTGGAGTTTACGTATCTGGTCGATCGCCTTCAGGGAGAATGCTGCATTTGTTTGGATGACGTCTTCCATATAAAACATCATAAGAGCTACCTTCAAATTAAGTCCGACCCGCGGTTTGAAATCATCGAAACATCAAGGGAAAAATTCGGTTATTGCATAGCGAAGTTTACTCCTTCCAATCCTCGTCAAAGACAGCAACGGTTGGATAAAGCGAGACGAGAGAACAAGAAGGGAAGCAAAGAGAGGCATTTACTTGAACTGCTCGACCGACAGGCGGAGATATATATCCAGGCGAACAAGTTTGAAATTGCCGAAGTAATCCTTCAATGCATTCTTTCAGATTCTCCGGAGGACTTAAACGCACTGAACGATTTTTCCGTTATTAAAATTCTTGAGAATAATTGGGAAGGTGCAATAAGTCTAATAGAAAAAGTCTTGCTCGTCGATTCGAATAACCAGGCGGCAAATTCCAATTTAGCATATATCAAGCAGCAATTCGAAACAAAGAAAAAGGTTCTCGAAGCAGAAAAGATGATCGAAGAGTCACGTTTCAATGAGGCAGACATCCAGTTGAGCAATATCCTGGCCGTGAATTCCAAAAACATTGAAGCTCTGAATGCGTATGCAAAGCTTCGGATCAGAAATTCTGACTTTGCCGGCGCTAAAGAGACAATCCAAATAATGATCGAGACGGAACCCAACAGCTCCTGCATCTGGGACCGAAGCGACGAGTACGCAGATAGATTGATTAACAAAATGGGAGAGTCTTCCTTCTATGAGATATTCGATTTTGTTCGGAGACTTATTTCAAGCGGCAAGGAAAATGAAGCGCACATGATACTCTGGAAAATATTTTCCAGCGACCACGGCGTCCGACATGCAATAAGATTACTAAAAGACATCACCATACCCGAACATAAAAAAGAGACATACTCGGTCCTAGTTGAATTACAGCGGCTACAGCGATTTTCTGCCAACCGCAGGAAGGGATATTCCCAGTGGGGTGAGGAGTCGATCATAAGAGAGTTCTTCGAAGGATATTCCGAAACCTATTTGAAGTTTTTCGTCGACGCAGGCGCATTCAACGGAATCATGGGAAGCAACACGAGGGCTTTAGCTGAATCCGGCTGGGGTGGAATATTGATTGAACCAAATCCTCTTGTTTTCGGAGGATTGAAAAGAGATTACGAGAAATTCTCGAGCTGTGTTTGCCTCCAGAATGCCCTGTCAAATTATTCCGCGGACAACGTCGAAATGTTTATTGCGATGGGTCCGGAGGGAACACCCGAAGGCAAACAGTGGGAATATGCTCAGGTAAGTACGCTTAACAGAAATTTCGCCGACACTTACATCAAAGAGCATGACTTCCGATACAAGCCATACAGAGTCAACGTCAGAACTCTCACGGAGATTCTCACTGCCAATGGCTGCCCGCATGATTTCGGATTCATCAGCATCGACTGCGAAGCCGAAGACCTAAACGTTTTGAAAGGACTAGATCTTTCGATATTTAGGCCGAAACTAATCTGCATAGAAAGCGATAAAGAAGTACGGAGCGGCACGTTCAAGACACACTTAGAAAAATGGGGTTATAAGTTTCACGCCGAGATCTGTGGGAACACTTTCTTCTCGCTATGACAGATAATTCCTTTCTCTTTTTCATACTTCTCAAAGAATAAAAGGAACTAGCAAATGGAAAAGGATTCCAGCAAGAAAACAATCGGAATCGGTCTGGTAGAACACATGGGTGATATCGTCGCGTGCGAGCCTGTTTCGCGTTACCTCCGCGGAGAATTTCCTGAGGCGCATATAGTATGGGTGGTGCGAAAGGAGTACAGGGAGTTGATAGATACAAACCCAAATATCGACGAGACCCTCGTCGTAGGTTGCCTGACCGAATGGATACTTCTTTCCAAGACCGGAGTGTTTGATGAAATCTTTGATCTTCATATTAACAAGAGAGTTTGCCCGACTTGCATGGTTCCACTGGAAAAAACGAGAGGAGAGTTAGACGTCGCGGAACTGACTTATTTTAACTATGGGAGTCTTCTTCAGGCATTTTCAATCGGGGCAGGATTGCCCGCGCTCGATGATCCCCCGAAGGTTTACATTCCTGACGCTGTCGTGTCGCGAGTCGATCAGCTCAATCTTCCCGCCGACTGTGTCGTGGTACATACTCTTACAAACGAAAGCGTCAAAGACTGGCAGGAAGCAAAATGGATTCAGCTCGCTTCCGAGATAACTCATAGCTTCGGCTTGGCCGTTGTGGAAGTGGGCATCAAACCTACCTTAGCAAATGGCGGACTCAAAAGCTACATCAATCTGTGCGGTAAACTTTCCATCCTTGAAACGGCGGAAGTAATTCGCAGGAGCACAATTTTTATAGGAGTCGACAGCGGTCCCGCGCATCTCGCAAATGCCGTCGGAACCTTTGGAATAATATTATTGGGCAAATACAAAGTCTACGAGACTTATAATCCGTTCAGCGGGGACTACGGAAGCGGCATTAACTCTCACCTGGTCTTTTCGAAAGACGGCGTCTCAGAAATAAAAACATTGGAAGTATTTAAAGTCTTCGGGCAATGCTTGACGCACGTGCTGAGAGGAAAACGGTTCAAAGGAATAATAAGAAACTACAGTTCCGAGATTCGGAAGGATATGGCAGCGAAGGAAGCAGGAGTGGGAAGACAGATAAGGGCAATTGCATTTCACCTGCCTCAGTTTCATCCGATTCCGGAAAATGACCGCTGGTGGGGAAAGGGGTTCACCGACTGGACAAATGCTTCAAAAGTGAAGCCGCTTTATCCAGGACATTACCAGCCACATATTCCCTCCGAGTTGGGTTTCTACGACTTGCGTCTGAAGGAGGCAAGAAATTCGCAGGCCGAACTGGCGAAAGAACACGGGATAGAAGGGTTTTGCTACTGGCACTATTGGTTCGGCGGGAAACAATTATTGCAGAGACCTGTGGATGAAATCATTTCAACCGGCGAACCAGATTTCAAATTCTGTCTCGCATGGGCAAATGAAAGCTGGAGCCGCCGATGGGACGGCGAGAGCAAAGAAGTGTTGCAGGAGCAAGTCTACGGCGGTGAACCCGACGACACGAATCATTTCAACTATCTACGACATGCATTTCAAGATAAACGATACATGACCGTCGAAGGAAAACCGCTCTTTCTGATTTACAGGCCAGCAGAACTGCCCGATCCTAAACGGACGCTCTCGCTCTGGAGAAAGCTGGCACAAGAGAACGGATTCAAAGGCCTGTACATCCTGGCCCTGAAGACGAAGTTCAGTAAACTGGAAACCGACTGGACTGATTTCGGATTCGACGGAGAGGTGATCCATCATCCTAATTTTGACCCTCTGTTCGAAATAATGAACTACCAGCGTGCATTCTTAATGGAACGGAAATACATACCGCCAGGTTTGCCGAGAGAAAAGGAATCATACCCGCTTAAGTTCGATTACGAAAACGCGGCGCCATTGTTGAAATTACACAACGATCGTCACCTCAAAAACGACCATGTCTATCCCACCGTGATGTGCTCGTGGGATCATAGTCCCAGAGTCGGGAAAAGGGCCGTCGTACTTACATCGCCTTCTCCGGAAGCGTATGGAAAATGGTTATCGTTAGAGGCTGAAAGACTTTCAAGCAGGGACCACGAGCATCGACTACTCTTCATCAATGCATGGAACGAATGGGCAGAAGGTATGTACCTCGAACCCGACTTGAGATTCGGAAGGGAATTCCTTGAATCAACAAAGGGAGCATTGACCGGACAACTCCATGAAGGAAATCGAAAATCGAAAGATCAGGAAATATTCGGCGACGTTGGAGCCGACGACAAGAAAAATTCCATCGAGGTGCACATCAAGAAAGCAAGGGCGAGCAAAACAAACAAGGAATTTTCGAATGCTGAAAAAGAATATATCATGGCCCTCGTACAGGCTTCGATTGCGATCGGGCAGCTCATACACCTGTCCGCTTCGCAGAAAGAGAGCAAAATGTTCAAGACTCGCCTGCAAAACATGAAGGCCGTATCTGCCCAGCTCAATGGAGAGCTTGCGGAAATTTATTCCATGAAGGGCAGATTTGAAAAAGCCAACGCGGTTTTCCTCGAAGGGATCGACCTTGAACCGACGGCAGTGATCGCATCTTTCGAGACTGCCGAAGAAATGGTCAGGAGAGGTTATTTCTTAAGCAGCCTGCATCTTTTCCTTAACCTGCACGACAAAGCCCCACGCGACGTGAAAGTCCTTCTTGCCTTGGGCTTTATTCTGTCGAAGATCGGAAAGGCTGACAAGGCGATAGAGGCATACGAAACGGTGCTGCTGTTGCAAAGAGATAACGCACAGGCCAAGCAGGCATTGGTTCGGTTGAAAACAATCAAACATAAAACTTTTGATGATGTGACTGCCGAACTTCCAAAATCTAGCGTACCACCATCTATCTCAAAAAAGAGTGAGCTTCCGAATCAACCATTCAAAGAAGGTCACCTTGCAGACCGACTTCCTTCGATGCCAAGTACTGAGTTGGAGGGTACGTTCTTTACCCATGATTCCGCGTCTCTAATAAATCGGCAGCTGGCTGACTTACTGATGAAACAGAACATAAAGGTTAAGCTGAAACCACTGGAGCCAGTGGACATTGCCATCAAAGCAAACGGGCTAAATCGTTACCGGCACTTAGTCAAAAGTACCAATCCGAGAGGCGAAAAGGCAGACGTTCATATTCGCAATAGTTGGCCGCCAAATCTAGATCCCCCGGATGACGGTCACTGGGTGATAATTCAACCGTGGGAGTTTGGCAGTCTGCCAAAAGACTGGGTGAGCGTTTTCTCCAATGAGGTTGATGAAATTTGGGTCCCAAGCAATTACGTTCGCAAAGTCTATGTCGACAGCGGAGTCCCGAGCGAAAAGGTCATAGTAGTTCCGAATGGGATTGATCCGAATATTTTCCGGCCTGACGCGAGACCGTTCCGTTTACAATCGAAGAAGCAGTTCAAATTCCTGTTTGTCGGAGGCACGATTCTTAGAAAAGGGATCGACATTTTGCTTGATTCATACACCTCAACTTTCAATTCCTCAGACGATGTCTGCCTTGTAATCAAAGATTTTTGTGTAGACTCGTTTTACGAGGGAATGACTTTCAGAGATAATGTGAACGAACTGAAACGAAAACCCGATTCTCCTGAAATCGAATACCTGGACAGAAACTTGACAGAAGAAGAGATCGCAGGACTTTATGTCTCGTGCGATGTATTAGTTCACCCGTATCGCGGAGAAGGGTTCGGATTGCCAATACTCGAATCCATGGCCTGCGGCACACCTCCGATGGTTACCAACGGAGGAGCCGCGCTGGATTTTTGCGACAATACAAACAGTATACTCGTGGATGCTTCCATCAAGCGGCTTCCCGGAAAGGAAATCGGCGGTAGAACCACTGTCGACTACCCTTGGATCTATGAGATCGAGACGCGTGAACTGTCTTCCAAAATGCAGTGGGCTTTCGAACACAGGGAAGAGCTGAAGAAGCTGGGAGAAACCGCAAGCAAAACTATCAGGACAAACTGGTCTTGGGAGAAGGCAGCTGCGGTGGCAGCCGGCAGAATTATGAAATTGATTTCAAAACCCGTTGTTCGATTGAAGCCGGCTACATCAACGAGCAGTTTCAAGGAGAGTTACGAGCATGCGCGAAACCTTGCGATCAACGGAAAGATTTCAGAATCGATGGAAATATTTGAGGAACTGTTAAGCGTGAATCCTGAACATGCCGGAGTGCTAAACGACCTTGGCGCACTTTACTTTCAGAAAGGTGACAAGGAAAAGGCAGTTCAATCATTTGAAAGAGCAGTTAAGTCGGATCCTCAGAACATCAGCGCACTGAAGAACCTTGCCGATCTTTACTTAGATGTCGGACGTGTCGCGGAGGCGACAAAAACCTATAAAGACATTTTGGCGATTACACCAAATGATTTTGAAGTAATACGACGAATTGCGTATGTCTGCTCTCTGCTCGGAAAAAACGAAGAGGCTGCATTTTTTTACTCGATGGCTGAACAAAAGAGTCAACCCGTGGACCACAAATGATAAACGCTCTCATCAGAAACGAATCTACCATGACGAATGATTTCAAATAGCTCTACATATGGCTGGATGATCGTCGGCTGCGGACTCACCGGCGCCACGCTAGCTGAGAGGATTGCCTCTCAATTGAACGAGCGTGTATTAATCATAGATAGACGAAATCACATTGCAGGAAACGCTTACGATTTTTACGATGACTCGGGAATACTTGCAAGCAAATATGGCGCTCACATATTTCATACTCAGTCGAGGCAAGTCTGGAATTATGTGAATCGCTTTGCCAGGTTCAATAACTATGTACATTTTGTCGATGCCTTAGTGGATGGCAAATACTATTCGATTCCCGTCAATCTCGACACCATCAACTCTTTTTATGAAATCGACCTTTCGGAGGAACAACTCCCGGCATTCATCGCACAGAAACGAGTACCGATTGACCATCCGAAAAATGCTGAGGAGGCCGTGATAAATAAGATTGGGTGGGAACTATACGAAGCTTTTTACAAGAACTACACAATAAAGCAATGGGGCCTCAATCCAACCGACTTAGATCCTGGAGTTACGCTAAGACTCCCCGTCAGAATGAATCGAGACAAACGGTATTTCTCCGACCCATGGCAGGGAATCCCAGTCGGCGGATACACGAAGATGGTCGAGGCAATGCTCCGCCATGAGAATATAGACGTAATACTTGATGTGGATTATCGCCAGATCTCCGAGCTTGTCAAATTCAAAAGAATGATTTTTACGGGAAGCATCGACGAGTTCTTTAACTACGGGCTGGGAAAGCTCCCCTACCGCAGTCTCAGATTCGAATTTGAGACTCACGATCGTGAGCACTTTCAGCACATCGGGGTCGTCAATTATCCAAATAATTTCGACTACACAAGAATAGTCGAATATAAATTCTTGAATGAGCAGAGTGCTCCAAAGACCACAATCAGTTATGAATACCCGTGCTGGAACGACGCGGAGCCATACTACCCTGTTCCATCAAGTGACAGCCGATCGCTGTTTTCCAAGTACGGAGAAGCTGCTGACAAACTCAGCGCCATTTTCTTTTGCGGAAGACTCGGCACATATAATTATTACAACATGGATCAATGTATAGGTCAAGCTCTTCACTTATTCTCGACGCAGATAGCAAAAAAAGAAAAGTTGCACGTATCAACCAACAAATTGGTAAAGTTCGATGGATAACAGTATTCTAAGCCGAGACATCCCCGATCTTCACAGCTACATACGATGGAATTCGATTTCTAAATACATCGACGACTCAATTTTGACGCTGGACGTTGGATGCAACGTCGGCACAATGTCGATCGAGATGGCTAAACGCTGCTCGGGGAAAGTCGTGGGAATAGATGTAGACCCGAAAGTCATCGCAAAGGCACAACAGAGGGCGGCGTCTTTTGGACTGTCCAATTGCGAATTTATGCCTGCCAGCGCAACTGAATTGCCTTTTGCCAACGCGACGTTCGACAGGATTCTTCTAGCGGATGTTCTTGAGCACGTAATTGACGATCTCGGAATCATAAAGGAATGTTTCAGAGTCATGAAGCCGGGAGGCAAGCTGATAATCAATGCTCCCCGGCCGAATTACTCTACGCTATTCAATAAAGCGTGGATCAGGAGCATCGGGCACGTTCGGGACGGATATGAACTCGACGATATAAAGGGACTGACCTCGGGTCTATTCGACGTTGTTGAATTTGATTTCAATTCGCGAGCAAAGGAAGAGTTTGATGCATTCTACAACAAAGGTTTTCAAAAAATAACTGACGAGCGCGTCCAAAAGACGATCGAACTCGAAAGCGATCTCTCTCGTGAGCCGTACGGATTAAGCGTTATGCTGATTCGAAAAAACGATGCCGCACCCGTGACTCGGAAAATTCGCGTCCTGCATGTTGCGTGGGGACATCCTCCGAACATGGCGGCGGGTCCAATATACTATCTGCACCATCTCAGTCTCAGACAGAAAGCGAACGGACTGGACGTAGCGTGCTTCGTTGCGGGTCAGGCACCGCAGAAATCCGGTCAACCACCTTACATCGACGATGATATCATAGATGGCCTTAAGTACTTCAAAGTGGAAAACAGACCGGCTCACTATTTCGACTGGTCAAATCCGAGGCGGGAGACTGAAAACAAAGAAATCGAAAACTTATTTCAAAATGTCCTTCAAAAATGGCAGCCAGACATTGTTCACTTTCACAATCTCGTCGGACTGTCCATGTCTCTTCCCATAATTGCAAAGAAGTTCGACGCGGCAACTGTTCTCTCTGCACACAATTATTGGATGATGTGCTCAAGAGACGATTTGTTTGCCACCAATGAGTCTTCATGCCAAGGCCCCGGAGATGGGTCGCCATGCGCAAGTTGCATCGGGAACCCTGATGCCGTTGATGACTTGATGTATAGAACATCAAAGTCGAAAGAAATTCTGAATAACCATGTGGATCTGGTTCTCGCAGTTTCCGAGCGCGTTCGCGAGTTGTTTATTGAATTCGGCATGCCTGCAAACAAAATTGTGACCCAGCATATTGGTTCGATTGCCGCAGAAGTGAATTGGAACAATCTAGGTAAAAATAATAAGCATAGGTCAAAACCGAATACTCCTGTGAGGCTTGCATACTTCGGTACACTTTCATTGAGGAAAGGGGTACACCTGATCCTCGAAGCGGCAAAGCATCTGAAGGAATACGAAGGGCAGTTCATAATAGAGATATATGGAGGAGGCATAAATGAAAGTTACAGGGCAAGACTTGAAAACATCTTAAGATCAGAGCCGTTCCTGAATAGGGTAATTATTTTCAAAGGTGGTTATACCCAGCAGAACTTGCCTGCGTTGATGTGCGATATCGATGCAGTGATAATCCCGCCGTTGTGGGAAGACAACGGGCCTCAAACGGTGATGGAGACTCTAGGAGCCGGGATTCCAATAATTGGAGCCAGAATGGGGGGCATTCCAGATTTTGTTACCGATGGAGAAAATGGTTTGCTCTTTCGCGGAGGCGACCCACTCGATCTGGCCGCCGCAATAAAGAAGATACTTGGCGATCCAGCAGTGCTCGCCAAATTCCGAAATGGAATTCATGCACCGTTGCCAATGGAGCAACATGTCTACGACCTTCACGAGAAATACCTCGAGCTGTTGAAAGGCAAGGCTCCGCGAGTGATCGATTCCGAAGAGCACAGGGAACTATACAATGCGGCCAGGACAATGATCGAAAGTGGAAATGCGCCGAAAGCCTTTGAGATTTTAAGAAAATTATTGCAGACTTCACCGGAGCATGCTGCAGGGCATAACGACATCGGCGTTTTGTATTTTCAAAGAGGTGAAATACAACCTGCAAAAAGACATCTCCAACGTTCCATCTCAGTGGCGCCGAATTACATAATCGCACAGAAGAATCTGGCAGAAGTATACGCAGCGGAAGGAAATTTCCAAACAGCCTTGGCACTCCTTCAGAAGATCTTTTCGGAAAACTCTCAGGATACCGAACCACTCATTTCTATCGCAAACATCTGTTTGAGAATTGGCAAAAAGGAAGAAGCCGTTTTTTTCTATAATAAAGTCCTTGGTATGTCGTCGAAGCCTGAGATCAAGAAGGAAATACTGCAAATCTTGGGTGCGCTCGATGCTAATGCGGATCGGTCGAAAGCTGGGGAGATGAAACATCGACCAAACGCTGAAACTCCGGCAGCATCGGTCTCTGTCATTGTCCTGGCGTACAACAAATTGGAATTCACGGGAAGATGCATACAATCCATTTTGTCCCGGGTACATTATGGAAACTATGAGATAATCGTCGTGGACAACGCATCGACCGATGGTACGCGAGAGTTCATGCTTAATCTCTCACGAAAAGTCGGGAACCTCAAGTATGTGCGGAACGAAACCAATGTCGGCTTTGTCGGCGGATGCAATGTCGGTGTTGAACACGCTTCAGGAGAGTACGTCCTCCTCCTCAACAACGACACAGTCGTTACCGAAGGTTGGCTGGAGTCTCTCATCGAATTTGCCATAAAGACACCGGATTGTGGAGCCGTTGGTTCGAAACTCATCTACCCGGACGGAAGATTACAGGAGGCAGGCGGAATAATTTTTTCCGACGGCAACGGCTGGAACTATGGAAAAGGAATGGACCCGACTCATCCGAAGTTCAACTTCGTCAGGGAAGTGGACTACGTCTCCGGCGCTTCCCTTATGGTGAGAAGAGACTTATGGAATAAGATAGGCGGCCTGGACAAATTATTTTATCCTGCATACTTCGAAGATTCAGATTTATGTTTTGAAATTCGAAAGCGAGGCTACAAAGTATATTATGAACCTCATAGCGTGGCTATTCATTATGAGGGCACCACGGCCGGAACCGATCTCAATGCAGGCGTGAAACAATTTCAACTTATCAACAAGCCAAAGTTTATCGAGAAGTGGAAGAGCGAACTAAGAGAACAATTTCCGTATGAGATACGGAACGTGGAAAATGCTTCTTCGAGAGGAATCGAAAAAAGAATTCTCGTTATCGATCCGTATCTACCGCTGTTCGATAGAGCCGCAGGGTCGCTGCATCTGTTCAATATTCTGAAAATTCTCAGGAAGATGAACTATCATATCACCTTCATTTCCGCAAATGGCGATTTGAAGGCTCGTTATCTGCCAATTCTTGAGGAAATGGGAATTGAAACCTTTGCCGGCGATCCCGACCTGACGGGGAACACCCGCGATAGAAAAATAGACTACCAGAAACTTTTTCAAGAAAGACAATTCGATTTCGCATTGATCGACTTCTGGTACCTCGCCGAGTATTACCTCCCTATGATAAAAAAGTTCTCGCCGCTCACGACCGTGATAATCGACACCGAAGATGTACATTTTGTTCGCGAGATGCGGGAGGCTGAGTTAAAGAACGACATTGAGCTTAAGAAAACCGCCGTTGAAAATAAAAAGCGTGAGTTGGCGGTTTACAGCAAAACTGATAAGCTGTGGGTGGTGACGGAAGAAGACAAACGAGCTCTCGCGCAGGAATTGAGCAACAAGCCGATCGAAATCCGTCCCGTGATACATGAAATGCGGGAGGTGCAGAAGGGTTTCGAGAATAGAAGCGGAATTCTTTTTGTCGGCAACTTCAACCATACCCCTAATGCTGACGCCGTTGAATTTTTCTTGAAGGAAATCTTCCCGCTAGTGCTGAATTCCCTCCCGGATGTCCAATTGTACGTCGTTGGGAATAATTCCCGCAAAATATTTCGTTCATTGAACTCAAACAACGTTACGATTGTGGACTATGTGGAAGATCTTTCGGAATATTATGAAAAATGCAGAATATCGATCGCACCATTGAGATATGGAGCTGGCCTTAAAGGCAAAATCATAGAGTCGCTTTCATACGGAGTTCCCGTGGTCACCACTTCGATCGGTGCAGAGGGTACAGAACTGCAGGGTGGCCGGGAAATCATCATTGCCGACGATCCAACCGAAATGGCCGGGAAAATAGTGAGGGTGCTTTCGGATGGAGAATTCTGGGAAATGCTGTCGAAAAATGGATTGAAGAGAATGCAAGAAAGATGGTCCTTCACGGCAGGAGAAAGGAGGCTGAGAGAAATATTATCGCCTCCTCCAAAACATGAAAAGAGCCAGACGGACAAATCGACGTCGATAATAATTCTCACCTACAATCAGCTGAAGTACACAAAGATCACTTTGGATAGCATAAGAAAGCACACGAAGGTCCCTTATGAAATAATCGTCGTCGATAACGCGTCATCAGATGGGACGGTCGAGTACTTGAAAACTCAAAGAGATTTACAAATTATTCTTAATGAAGAAAATCTTGGTTTTCCTGCTGGCTGCAATCAGGGAATCGAGAGAGCAAACGGCGATTACATTGTCCTCTTGAACAATGATGTAGTCGTGCCGAATAATTGGCTGGAGGGTCTTGTCGAGTGCGCGGAGAGCGACCCGAAGACCGGCGTCGTCGGTCCGATGAGCAATTGGATCAGCGGTTATCAGCTTGAGAAAAACTTCACTTACAAGAGGGTCAGCCAGCTGGATGAATTCGCTGCCGATTACCGACGGCGAAATCGAAAGCGATGGATCGAGGTTCCAAGGATCGCCGGGTTTTGTATGCTTATCAAAAAGGACGTGATCGACAAAATCGGCGGACTCGATACTGCCTATGGTATGGGTAACTGCGAGGACGACGATTTTTGCGTCCGTTCAAACTTGGCAGGGTTTAGGAATTTCATTGCGGGAGATGTTTTCGTCCATCACTTCGGCAGCAAGAGTTTTATGAATGACGGATTTGAAAAGTTTCAAGAGGTTCTTGAAGAAAAGAAGGCCGTCTTCCAGGATAAGTGGGGAATTACACCATCTGAGCGTTGGATGGAAAAAAAAGAAATCCAAAAACGCTCAAGTGTATATGTACCTTTGAGGATGAAGGAAACGACTTTGGTTTGATCGATACTCAAATCGCTCATTGTCTATCTGCGAGTCATTCTTTAAATTGTGTTTAAAAAGGTACAATAATGTTTGAACCGCAGAAGCAAAAATCCTCCGATCTAAAGACAAGAATCGAAAATCTACGGAGGTATCTTTGACGTTGACGGCAAACGCGAAGAGATAGAAAAACTCCACCAAAAAACTCAAGGACCGAATTTCTGGGATGACAATAGGGCAGCCCAGCAGGTCATGGCACAGTTGAACGACACGAAGGCGTGGGTGGACGAATGGGAGAAGGCAGCAAGGTATACGGAGGATGCTTCGGCTTTCATTGAGCTTGCTGAAGAGTCCGGCGATGAAAGCCACATGAAGGATGTGGATGACGAACTCATTCGGGCTGAAAAACACGTCTCGAGCTTGGAATTCAGAAAAATGCTCGGCAGCGAGGACGACGACAAGAATGCGATCTTGACAATTCATTCGGGAGCTGGCGGGACTGAAGCGCAAGACTGGTCACAGATGCTGATGAGGATGTACATTCGCTGGGGCGAACGGAGCGGTTTCAAGATGGATATCGCAGACATTCTCGAGGGGGAGGGTGCCGGAATTAAGAGTGCTACTATAGAAGTTATCGGGAAATATGCGTACGGTTATCTCAAAGCCGAAAACGGCGTTCACAGGCTCGTTAGAATTTCTCCGTTCGACTCGAACGCCCGGCGCCACACGAGTTTTGCTTCTGTCTTCATTTATCCTGAAATAGAAGCCGATGTCGAAATCGAACTCGATCCTAAAGACATAAAGTTTGAAACATATCGTTCGGGCGGTCATGGCGGCCAGAATGTGAACAAGGTCGAAACGGCAGTGAGATTGATTCATATCCCTTCTGGAATCATCGTCGCGTGCCAACAGGAGAGGTCACAGTTTCAAAACAGGGAACGCGCCATGAAGATGCTTCGCTCGCGGCTGTACCAGGTTCGAAAAGAGGAAGAGGAAGCTAAGAGAAACGCAATTGAAGGAACGAAGAAAAAAATTGAATGGGGAAGCCAGATCAGGTCTTATGTTTTTCATCCTTATAATATGGTTAAGGATCACCGCACCGGCGTCGAGACGAGCGACGTCTACGGTGTCATGGACGGCGACCTCGACGAATTTATTCGGGGCTATTTGATTGAGTTTGGGCTTGTTCCAACAGGAGGCAATCGGACGGGTGGTGAGGGCGAAAAATAAGGAATGAAATATAGTTACTTCGTTGCGAGGCGCTTGATGCGTTCACGCTCGCACAACCGCTTCGTCTCCTTTCTCACTTTTTTCGCGACTGCGGGGCTCGCAATAGGAATCATGGCCCTCATCATTGCAGTCTCCATCCTAAACGGGTTCGAGAAAAAGATTTCCGACAATGTCTCAAATTTTACATCGAATATCGAGATCCAGGGATTTGAACGTGTTCCGCTCCCGAACTATGTCGAGGTGCTTCACAAAATAGCTTCTCAGCACAACGTGAAATCAGTATCTCCATTCGTTGAGCACGAAGCCATGATACGAGCCAAGAGGCTGGGCAAACAGTCTGCGACCGAAGGAATTCTTCTGAAGGGAATTTTGCCCGAGTACGACAACAGCAGCTTGAGAAACGAAATCAAGTCCGGCAAGTACGGGTTTACCCGAACCGGAACGATGGATCCGCTGCTTCTCGGCTCGAAATTGGCTCGGCGGTTAGACATTTCTGCAGGGGATACCGTTTTTGTTTTTGGCGTCGAGGGAATTCCATCGCCGCTTAACCCACCGAGAGTAGCTTCTTTTGTCGTGGTCGGCATTTATGAAACAGGCATGTCTGAATATGATGATGTGTACAGCTACACCAACATTAGCGCAGCCTCCTATCTTTTCAATATTCCACCCTCGAATGTTTCGGGCTTTGACGTCATGGTACATGACTTGAATCAAGTAGGAATCACGGCAGACACACTTCAAGAAATTCTAGGCTACCCCTATTATCCGAGAACAATGTACCAGATGTACCGAAATCTATTTGCGTGGATCGAGCTTCAAAAAGAACCGATACCTATTATTATTGCACTTATAATTTTAGTGGCGACACTCAACGTCATAGGAACCATCCTTATGATCGTCCTGGAGAAAATAAACGAAGTCGGTGTGTTGAAAACCATCGGTGCAAATCGCCGGTCGATCTCGAGAATCTTCCTCATGCAGGGGGCCTTTATCGGCGCCGTCGGAACCATAGCGGGCGCTGGAATTGCCTATGTACTGTTAGAAATACAGAAAAGATACAGTCTCATTCATATCCCTGGCGATATTTATTTCATGAATACTGTGCCGGTATCCACCAGGGTATCGGACTTCTTAATTATAGGAAGTGTCGGTTTTGTTCTATCCTTGCTTGCTTCATATTTGCCCGCCCGTGCGGCTTCCTCGTTCGATCCGCTGGAGTCTATCAGATTTCATTGACTTTTCGTATAAAGGGAAAATGATGTCATATTCGACGTTTATCGCTTTCCGATACCTGAAATCAAAACGTAAAATCGCTTCCGTTTCAATAATTTCTTTTATCTCACTAGTCGGAGTCATCGTTGGAACTGCCGCGCTCGTCGTCGTCATTTCAGTCTTCAACGGTTTTCAAGGACTGGTCACGAACATTCTCGTAAACTTCGATCCGCACATCAGGATCACCGCACAGGCCGGGGAATATATATCTGAGCCTGAAAAAGTATTGGCGCAAGTCGAATCGATTCACGAGGTAAAATCCGCGACTATGTTCCTAAGCGGCAAAGCCATGGCCGTCTCGGGCGGAATCAACAGAGCCGTAAACATCACGGGAATCGTTCCGCCGTCAAACGCAGAGATATCAAGTCTTTCCAGTTCTGTTGTCCTCGGACAGTTCCTAGATCCTAACCGCAACAATCAAATTCTGATCGGCATCTCATTGGCTGACGCGCTCGATTCAGTTGTAGGAGACACTATCGCGATCATCAGCCCGGCTGGGATTGAACGAAGTCTCACACAGTTTTACCAGCCGAAGGTTGCGAAATTTGTCGTATCAGGAATTTACCAGTCCAAGAATAAAGACTACGACGGGTATTATGCGTTCATCAATCTTCCTGCTGCTCAAGACCTCTTTACCGCGCCGGGAGAAAGACTATCTACTTCGATGGTTAATGGGATTGATATCAGGTTGTGGAATATTGAAAATTCAAATGAAATAAAAAAGAGACTGGAACAAATGCTTTCGGATGTGCGAATTGATACATGGTATGATCTTCACAAAGACTTGTATCAAATGATGACCATGGAACGTATCGTGGCTTATATTGTTTTATCGTTAATCATAATCGTGGCCGCGTTCAACATACTTGGTTCTTTAACGATGACCGTAATTGAGAAGCGGCGTGAGATTGGTGCGCTTAAATCAATGGGTGCAACGCAACGGGGAATAATGGGAATTTACCTGATCGAAGGTACTTGCATCGGGTTGTTTGGAAGCGCGATAGGACTTTTTCTTGGATTCCTTGTTGACGAAGCGCAGATTAGATATCATCTTTTCAAGCTCGATACTTCGGTTTACATCATCCCTGCGTTGCCGGTTTCAATGCACACCGCTGATTTCATAATAGTTGGTCTCATAGCGATCGTTATTTCATCGGTTGCGGCACTTTATCCCGCGAAGCGAGCCGCGAAGATAAATCCTGCCGAAGCAGTGAGATGGGAGTAAAACCTGTTGAAAAAAATCATTGAAGCATCCCGTATTTACAAAAATTATTCCATTGGTAATAATGAACTGCACGTGCTTAAAGGAATCGATATCGGCATCACTGCTGGCGAAATCGTCGCCGTTATTGGCGCTTCCGGAGCAGGAAAGAGCACGCTCCTCCACATCCTCGGAACGCTCGATAAACCAACGAGTGGTTCCGTCCTATATGATGGTACAGACGTCTTCATGCTTCCTGATAATAAATTGGCTGAGTTCAGAAATCTGCAGGTCGGATTCGTCTTCCAGTTTCATCACCTGCTTCCCGAATTTTCAGCCCTGGAAAACGTTGCGATGCCCGCATTGATTGCAGGGAAAAGAATGCCGCAGGTCAAATCAGCGGCAGCGAAACTCCTGGCAGAGGTTGGTCTGGCCGACCGCGCCGACCACCGCCCATCCGAATTAAGCGGAGGCGAACAACAGAGGGTTGCAGTCGCGCGGGCGCTGATAAACAATCCTAAAGTTGTCCTTGCGGACGAGCCTTCCGGAAATCTAGATTCTGTGACCGCAAAGTCGCTGCACGAATTGATTCTCGATCTTGCCAAAAACCGTCAAACGACTTTTGCTATCGCAACGCACAATAACCATCTGGCAGGATTAGCTTATAGAATTTTGAAGATTCAAGATGGAGTTGTTTCTGACTCAATGTAAACTAGCTGTTTTCAGAAACGTAGCATGACTCCCAATTTGTAACTTCACAATCCTATACTTAAATTCTATCAATGGGCATGTAGCTCAATTGGATAGAGCGTTGGCCTCCGGAGCCAAAGGTTGCGGGTTCGACTCCCGCCGTGCCCACTTTTCAAGGTCATGTTGTAAACATAAATAGGTTTGTTGCTTTTTTTTCGGTGGAGCGTCTGTCAGGAGGGATGGTGCAAATTCTAGAGCAAATGTCAGGTTTGTGAACTTGATCACTTGATAGCTTCGAAGCTCCGATGAACCTTTTGCTTTTAAGCTTAATACATTCTTAATTAGGTAGGTATGAGCGTCAAAAAGATGAGAAAATGTCCTGACTGTTTATCGGTCGTAAAACTACATAAGGATTATCCGTCTTCATTTTGGGAATCACTTCTGAAATCTCTCCGGATCATAAAGGTAAATCGTTGTCCCAACTGCAACGCCGCAATTTTTGTAGTACTTGGTCTGTATGCAACATCGCGGAAGAGACTCAGGATAATTCGTGAACGCGCCTTCTGGCTTCTGTTCGTTGCGATGATACTAGCAGTCGGGTACATAGCCTTCGTGGCTATGATGGGCTAAAAGATAAGAGACCGGGCCAACCTCTCGAGTTCTTCCACGAGATCAAACGAGCCGTATTTATCCGCCTTTTCTCGCCGCCTCTACTTTTGTATATTTTCACAGCAACTTTATCTTATTATCAATTGTCCGTATTGGTGTAATGCGCACTTCAGTAAGATTTATCCGCACCATCCATGGAATGCTTTCGCTGATCCTGCTACTAGCGAGCGCATCACATGCCCAACAGACCTCATTGCGGGTCGCCGGTAGGTTTTTTCATTATTTTGAAAAGGATAGACCGAAGGTCGCGTTAGTACTTTCCGGCGGCGGGTCAAGGGGAATTTCTCAAATCGGCGTCCTTCAAGGACTAGAAGAAGCACACATTCCCGTAGACATGATAATTGGAACAAGCATGGGAAGCATCATCGGGGGACTTTATGCATCAGGGTACACCGCATCGCAGCTCGATTCAATTGCTGAAACACAAGACTGGAATCAGCTGTTGGCCCTCTCTGACGCCGTGAACCGCAGCGAATTATTCTTGCAACAGAAGGAGAGTGAAGCACAGAGCTTTTTTGTGATAAGGTTGAACGGACTAACGCCAATTCTTCCATCTGCGATCGCCGGCGGTCAGAGACTCACTACCATCTTAACCCAGCTCGTGTTGAATGCGCCATATCGTGTTGTCCGCTCATTTGACGATCTCAAGATACCGTTTCGTGCAGTGGCGACAGACATGGTCTCTGGAAAAAGGGTAGTTATCTCAAGGGGAGACCTCGCTCAGGCGATGAGAGCGAGTTCCACAGTGCCCGTTGCATTTTCTCCGATAATTTCCGACACATTGCAGCTCGTTGACGGAGGCCTCATATCGAACGTTCCCGTTGACGTAGCAAGGGATTTAGGAGCAGACATCGTCATCGCAGTCAATACAACCAGCCCACTACGGAATGAGGCGAGCATCGAAACTCCGTGGGACGCACTTGACCAAGCAACGAGCATTATGATGCAACTCTCAAACAAACTCCAGCTGGAAAAGGCGGACATAGTAGTTACTCCTAGATTAGAAGGTCACCTCGCGTCTGACTTTACGAACCTGGATTCCATAATTCTCGACGGAAAAATTGCTGTAGGGAGGGAAGTCCAGAAGATCGATTCAGCAGCTTACAGGGCGCATCGTCCTGCCGAAGTTTCCTCCGGGCGGATAGCCAATGATTCGACCCCGGCATCGCAAACAGATGACGTTACTATTTCAAAAATTCCCTATTACGAAAACTCTTTGCTGTTAGTTGCCGGGATAAAATTCTCAGGTAACAGAAAACTATCGGATTCTCTCCTGGCAGGGCCGTTCAGTGAATTACTTGATCATTACGTCACGCCAAAGCAGATCGATCAGTCATGTGAAAAATTGATATGGCTATATAGAAATGCGGATTTTGGAATGGCCAGGTTAGACAATGTGATTTATGATTCTACCAGCGCCACTTTAGACTTGAACATCGATGAGGGAAATATTTCAAACGTTTCCTTACGAGGGAATGAAGTTGCCAAGTCTTTCCTAATAAAGAGAGAATTTCCCCTGGATTCTGCGGACATTTTCACTACGACAAAAGCTGTCGAAGGAATCAAAAACATTTACAGCACCGGATTGTTCAGTCAGGTACTTCTGTCGACGCATTTCGACCCGGCTCCGGACCTGACTATTGATGTTTCGGAAAAAAGTTCACGCCTTTTAAGTTTGGGATTCCGCGTGGACAACGAAAGAAACGGACAGCTTTACACTTCGGTCTCAGATGAAGACCTGTTCGGCAGTGGCACCGAGGCAATTCTCTCGTTCTCCGGCGGAGTAAGAAATAGGTTGGTCGAAGCCGACGTAGGCACTACGCGGATTCTTAATACCGATCTCACTTACAATCTGCGTGCGTTCACGGGCTTCGCGGATGTCTTTACGTACGCTGAGAAAAACGACAGCGGGGCTGCAAATGAGTGGAACATATTTTCGAATGGCGATTATCGGATCATAAGATATGGCTTCAAGTTTTCGATCGGAACTTTGTTGGCGAGGTTCGGTATGGTCAGTGCATCGCTCGAATATGGCTGGGACAAATTGAAACCGCTGCAGAATTATTCTGGCAGTTATTCGAGCCGAGTTGTGGCTCTCAAGATCGGCTCAAACGTCGACACGCGAGACAACGCCGGGTTTCCGACTAACGGGATATTAAGCAATGTCTATTTCGAGACATCATTACCAAGTCTTAACACGGAAATGCCTTTCACAAAAATTCTGTTCGACTATGCGACTTACCATAGTCTGTTTCACGAAGTCACTTTCGGACAGCATTATGAATTCGGATTTGGAAATGTGCTCCTTCCTATCTCCCGACAATTCAGCCTCGGCGGACAGAACTTGTTTTACGGCCTGCGCGAAGATGTGCTGGTCGGGAGACAAGTATTCCTCGCAAGCTGGGAGCTGAGAATCAAATCGCCGGTCAAACTTTTTTTCGGCACATTTCTATCGGCGCGCTTCGACATCGGTGACGTCTGGGCAACCCAACAAAACATAATCCTCAAAACTTTGAAGCAAGGTATTGGAGGCTCGCTCGGTTTCGACACCCCAATCGGACCGGTAGAATTCAGCGCAGGGAAGGCATTCAATCCCGGGAAGAGTACAAATTTAAGGACTATCTCCACACCCTGGACATTTTACTTCCGTGTCGGCGTGAAAATACCCAAGGTCACATCTTATTGACAGGTGTTATCCTTGTCACACCGGATGCTGTTTTAGATAAAAACGACGGCTGACGGGAACTTCGACTTATTCTCCTCAAGTTATTGCTTCTGATGAATTTCAAAAACAATGTTTACGCCACTCTTCTGTACTTCGATCTTTTCGATCACCCGCTTTCGCGAGACGAGATCTATGCTTTTTTCCCGCAGAAGCTGGATAGGGCTGAATTCGATCGAATGTTTTCCGAATACGACTTCCGCTCGGTGGACGGATTCGTTCATCTTCGCGACAATGACGAGGTGGTTACAATCAGAAAGCATAGGGAAAAGAAAGCGAAGAGGATGTTGCTCGCGACAGGGATAATTGGAAAGTTTCTCAGATATTTCCCGTTTGTAAGAGCAGTCTTCCTGTCGGGCTCACTGAGCAAAGGAGTAAACGATGGCGATGCCGATATTGACTTGTTCATAATATCCGCCGAGGAGAGACTATGGATTTGCCGATCTTTCTTGACTCTCTTTAAAAAGATGTTCCTCTTAAATAGCAAAAAGTTTCTTTGCCCGAACTATTTCGTGACCGAGAAACACCTCGAAATCCCGGAAAAAAATATCTTCACCGCGACAGAACTAGTTACACTTCGTCCTCTTTTTAACCGGAACATGTTATTTGAACTTCTTGAGGCCAATCGGTGGATCCTGAGATTTTTTCCGAACTTCCGCATTGATAGCCCCGGAAGGAAACCAACCTTCTCTACTGTCCAGCGGCTTCTTGAGTTGCCGATGAGTGACGGGTACACTGCGAAGTGGGACGCTCAACTGATGCGTCGATTCAGGGAGATCTGGGCAACAAGATATCCGGAATACACTCAATCCGAGAGGGAGTTCCAGTTTCGCTCTACACCGTATTCTTCAAAGATCCATCCCAATGATTTTCAGAGAAAGGTCTTAAGTGCTTACGAAAACAGATTGCGAGATGAAAGAATAGAAAGGTTGATCAAAATAGGTGACTGACGTACTCCTAACGCACTCTTACTTTACCCGGTTTGATAAGAAACAATGGCGTACCATGCAGCCTTACCCGCCTTTGGGGACTTTGTATGCGGCCAGTGTTCTGCGAAATGCCGGCATCTCTGTCTCCCTTTTTGATTCGATGCTGGCAGAATCTGAATTTGAGATGGAAGGTTATATACGAAAGTATTCTCCCAGAATTGTCGCTATCTACGACGACAGTTTCAATTATTTGACGAAGATGTGCCTCGAGCGAATGCGAATCGCAGCTTTTAGAATGATTGAAATTGCCAAGAGGAAAAAATGTATCGTAGTCGTCTCAAGTTCCGATTCAGCCGATCACGCAGTGGAATATCTGTCGCGCGGGGCAGATTTTGTTATCAAGGGGGAAGGGGAAATAACATTACTCGAACTCTGCACAAATATTCTTAGATCACCCGACGACAAATTCCGCGAGATCGACGGTTTATCCTTTATCGAGGATGGTCGTGTGGTTGATACCATTGCGAGGAAGCCAATCAAAGATTTGGATAGTTTACCTCTTCCGGCATGGGACCTTATCGACGTCGAGAATTATAGAAAGCATTGGTTTTCTGCAAATGGATATTTCTCAATGAACATAGTCACCACGCGGGGTTGTCCGTTTGGGTGCAATTGGTGTGCGAAGCCGATCTATGGAAGAGGTTACAATGTTAGATCGCCGAAGCATGTTGTTGAAGAGATGCTTTTTTTAAAAATACATTACAACCCCGATCACATCTGGTTTTGCGATGATATTTTTGGTCTGAGACCTGGCTGGCTAAGTGAATTCCAAAGGGAGGTGGAACATTCCGGTCTCAAGGTTAGATATAAATGTCTTTCGCGTCCGGATTTACTCATCAAGGAGAATAGTTTTTCTATGCTCGCCGGATCAGGCTGCGAAACAGTCTGGATGGGAGCGGAGAGCGGTGAACAGAAAATTTTGGACGCAATGGATAAAGGAACAACCATAGAGCAAATTCGTTCCGCGACGAAAACATTGAGAGAACAAGGGATTAGGATAGGTTATTTCTTACAATTCGGATATCCTGGTGAATCATACAACGATATCTTAAAAACTTTCAATCTGGTAAAAGAGGAGATGCCTGATGAAATTGGAATGTCAGTCTCGTACCCGTTGCCGAATACAAAGTTTTACAAGATAGTCGAACAGACATTAGGAAAGAAAAGAAACTGGCGTGATAGTAACGACTTAGCGCTTCTCTTTCCGGGCGAATTCAAGCCGCGTTTTTATAAAACACTTCATAAAGTTCTTCATCGGCTTCACAGGATATTACGTATCACCAAAGGCGGCGAAAGAATAACTCCTCGAACCGTTGCCGTTCTTATCTATAGCTCGATAACTCTCGTTGTTTACCATGTACTTCTCCAGCTTGCCAGACTTCCGAATCCCAACCGTCTGACTCTCAGCGAAAGAATTCCGACCACATGATAGACCAGGATACAGTAGCGATTATTGCCGATGCTTTTGACAGGCAGGCCGACTCCTTCGATGAGTACGAGGAAGGTAATCGAATCCTTTTGTGGATGCGGTCGGTAATTCATAAGCACATGTTAAGCTATGTGAGACGTGGGGACCATCTTTTGGAACTAAACGCAGGCACCGGGATTGATGCAATCTTCTTCGCGCAGAACGGTGTCAGTGTGCATGCTATAGATATTTCTAGAAAAATGTTGGAACGGCTCAAAGGGAAAATTCGGGAGAATGGATTGAGCGAACTTGTTTACGCTGAGCAGAGATCGTTTAGGAACCTAGAAGGGTTTCGCCCTCACACTTTCAATCATATTTTCTCGGACTTTGGTGGATTAAACTGCACTTCGCAGCCTGATTTTGTTATTCGACAGTTTAGACGCCTGCTCAAGCCGGGAGGAACGGTAACCCTGGTTATGATGCCTCCCGTCTGTCCTTGGGAAATTCTTTTTGCATTAAAAGGAAACTTCCAGTTGGCATTCCGCAGACTTCAGAAGCACGGGACAAGGTCGCATGTCGAGGGCGTTATCTTTAGATCGTATTACTTCACGCCGCGCCGGCTCATCGGTTTCTTTGGCGATGAGTACAGTCTGCTCGATCTGCGCGGGCTCGGAAGTCTGGTTCCGCCGCCGTACCTTGATCGATTCCCGACAAGATACCCACGATTATTCGAATTATTATCGCATTTAGATGTGAGACTCTCAAAGAGATTTCCATTTCACTCATGGGCCGACCACTTTATTCTCACGATGCGATACGAACCATGAAGGACATTGACTTCTCGACCGATTATCCAACATGGCTGACAGGGAGGATTCTTGGGAAACTAGTCCTGGCTCTACTGATAGGTTTACTCCTTTTCAACTGCTATAGAGCGGTCAAATCACCTGCTGGCGACTTCGCAAACTACTACACGGCTTCGCGGCTCGCCATCACTGACAGTCTCAATGATGTCCGACTTTACGATCACTTTGAGTTTCAGAAACAGATCGAGAGGTATTTCCATGGCACGCTGGGGTCATTCATTCCATTTCCGCCGTCTACCGCACTTCTTATGATTCCTCTGGCATGGCTTCCGCCGAACTCAGCCCGAGATATTTTTATCCTTGTCAACATGTTAGTCCTTTGTACCATGATAGTTGTTTTGGGGAGGTTTACCGGGATCTCACTGATGCCGTTAAGTATTTTGGTGCTCCTCGACGGATTCAGTCTATGGAGCAATTTCCGCGAGGGTCAGGTCTATCTGATACTCACTTTGTTGATTTTACTTGCCTTCGCAGCAGAAAAAAAGGGAAGACATCTTTTGGCGGGAGTATTGTTCGGCGTCGTTCTGCCGATCAAGTACATCACCTTCCTGTATGTAGCATATTTTTTTCTGCGGCGAAGGTATCGAATCGTTATGGGAGCTGCTCTCTCTGCGCTTTCAATCTTTCTCGCCGGTTTCTTTCTTACAGGCCTGAAGCTTAATGAGTTCTACCTGACCAACATTTTGCCTCGGCATCTTGCGGGTGAAATCCAAAATCCGTTTGCCGTGAATTTTCAATCATTTAATTCATTACTAAATCGACTGCTGGTTAATAATGCATCCCTGAATCCACACCCGATTTTCAACAGCCCCCTTTTGGCATTATGGCTCACATCATTCATCTCCCTGATATTTCTCTCCTTGGTCATCAGCGGAAGCCGTTCGGTTGCCTGGCGGAGTGAACATAACCGCGTTCTGTATGACTGCTCGCTTATCACGCTATTTGGGCTTGTAACATCTCCAGCATCGGCAAGCTACCATCTTGTGTTATTGATCATCCCTATGGCATTCGTAACTTCGCTTATTCTGTCAAAGGAAAACCGAGAAGGAAAAGATTACTTGAGAAAGCGTTTTGCATTGTTAGCAGCGACGTACATCGCTATTAATTTGGTCCCTTTTCAATGGCTTTATGGACTCCCGATCTTGCAACTTTTCGCATATGCGAAACTATTTCTGCTCGTTATTTTTTTTACAACAATGATTCCACCGCAAACACTGCGGTCCAAATCTTTTCCGGTAGCCCTAACTGCTTCATTGGCATTGAGTCTGCTGATAGTGGCGGTACGCTCCACCAGGGAAAAAGAGACCGATGGGGCCATATGGGCAGGCTTTGATGGTTTGATCATCGCTGATCTATCGTACCACGATGGTGCAATATACTATTTCCGGGAGACTCCAACTGGATTTATATCCATGAGAAACGGAGCAAGGACTTACGACGATCCTCCGGTACCGGAGCGGACTTCAGAAGAGGGCATTTTCACCGCATTTGATTCGGCCTTAACTAACTCCACTGAAGTCTTCGTGCGAAATAATTCCACCGGCACGGTGCGTCAAATGACGGAGGCGTCCGGAGTAAATTGCGAACCCGTATGGTCAAGAGATGCGAAGCAACTCTATTTTCTTTCCGACCGGGGGCGTGGCATTGATTGCACAACGATTTTCTACCTGCCAATTAGTCGGGACGAACTGCCGTGACGATCCGATTCATGAAATTCATGGATGAATACATTGGAACCGCAATTGTATTTCTGTTGGCAATCCTGTCCGTAGGTCGAAAGAGAAAGCGTGAGAAAAAAACACGGAACATACTGGTCATCAAATTCTGGGGTATGGGTAGCGTGACACTATCGATGCCGTTGTTAGCGCATCTAAAGAGGAGTTTACCAGGGGCGAAGCTGCATTATCTTACGCTTGCAGGCAACTCCGAACTTTGTTCGATGATCGGGGAAATAGACTTCATCCACACGATTTCGCTTACCTCTGCAACATCCTTTCTTCTATCGACCTTTAAGGCAGTGACATCGCTTCGCCGCCACAACTTCGAGATGGTTTTTGACCTTGAATTCTTCACAAATATCTCCGCAATTATCTGCAGAGTTGTCCGCGCTCGTGATCGCATCGGGTTTCAAAACAGTCGAAGCAGAACAAACGCGAGAAGCAAGCTGTACACTGACACTAAGCCGTTCCATGATAATGAGCATGTCGCTGTCAATTTCCTGAGGCTTGCTGACAAAACAAGCGATATTTTATTTCCACATTTCAAGGTCGACAAAATAAACGATCCTGAGCCAATGTACCATCACATGCCAGTCGCATTCAATATTAACGCGAGCCCTCTGGCATACGAGCGAAGATGGAGTCCGGAGGAATTCGGGCTGCTCGCAGACTTTCTTGCCGCGGAATTTGGAGCCCATATTATGTTGACCGGCTCACAGGAGGAACGCGAATACGTAGAGAAGTTCTCGGCAACTCTTACGGATCCAAGCTGCTTCACAAATGTTTGCGGAGAACTGACAGTCGGAGGGCTCATCGGACTTCTGCAGTCCTGTCAATTGATTGTAACAAACGACTCCGGGCCTTTGCATCTCGCCTCGGCTTTGAATATTCCCACAATTTCTTTTTTTGGCCCCGAATCGCCGGTACGATACGGAAGTCTCTCATCCAGCCAGCTTACCTTTTATAAAAGATTATGGTGCAGTCCATGTATGACTGTGAGTAACTTGAAGACAGTCAACTGCATCAATAATCGGCAGTGCATGAAGCAAATTCATTTTGTTGACATAAAAGAATCGATCCGGAAATTCGTGACTTCCATATTGGAGGGGAACCAGGACTCGAAGTTCGAGAAGATCCTCGCAGAAAGATTATGATTCTACTTTTCAATCCGCGCAGCTGTAACTCGAAATACCGTTTGCCCAATTCGTTGCTCTCACTCGGTTCCGTAATCGAAGGCAGGTATGACTATGAAATCGTCGATGGAAATCTCGTCGACGATGCCTTCTCGTCGTTATGTCACGTTATTTCCGAAAAGAGAGTCGAGCTGATCGGCATGACGGTGATGCCTGGGCCGCAACTCCAGGAAGCGATTCCATTGAGCAAGAGATTGAAACAAAAATTTCCTTCGCTCAAAGTTGTCTGGGGCGGGTACTTCCCGTCAAACCACACGGAAGTCTGCGTGAAATCGCCTTATGTGGATTTTGTCGTTCGCGGGCAGGGAGAACGAGCATTCCCGATTCTATTGGATGCATTATATGACAAGAATACCAGCCTATGTTCTGTACCCAACGTCTCTTACCAGGTCGACGGCAAACTGGCCCACAATGATTCGGTCCCCTTGATTCATCCTGACGACCTTCCGCCGTTACCTTATCATAGGCTCGATGTTCAGAGATATGTCGGCAAAACCTACCTTGGATCGCGAACACTTTCATATCATTCTTCCTATGGCTGTGCATTTGAATGCGGTTTTTGCGCGGTAGTTCCTATTTATAAGGCTCGTTGGCTCGGGAGAAGTGCCGGTAAAATGGCTGAGGACATCGAAAAACTTATTAAAGATTATAGCGCGAACGCCATTGAGTTTCACGATAATAATTTTTTCACTTCAGAAAAAAGGGTTAAAGAATTTTCAGAGGAGATCCTGCGAAGAGGACTAAAATTCGGGTGGTGGGGAGAGGGGCGGCCGGATACTTTGTTGAAATATTCCGACGAAACATTTTCTTTGATGAAGCAGGCTGGATTGAAAATGATATTCATGGGAGCTGAGTCGGGCGACAACGATACACTCCTATCCATGAACAAAGGCGGTACTCAAACAGGGGAGACGATCGTGAAAGTTGTCGAAAAGTTCAAGCGGCATGGCATTATTCCCGAGTGTTCGTTTGTGTTCGGTGCCCTGTCAAAAAATATTGGTGCATCTATAGAACGTGACATCAATTTCATTAACCTATTGAAACGAAAGAATCCTGAAGCGGAGATCGTCATTTACATTTATTCGCCGATTCCTCTGGATGTCGCCTCTCTATATCAGCAGGTCACGGAAAGCGGATTCCGCTATCCTGAAATTTTAGAAGATTGGCTCACGCCCGAATGGGCGATTTTCGATTTGCGGCGAAATCCTATGACGCCATGGATAACCGACCGTCATCTTCGACGCGTAAAAAATTTTGAAAGGGTCTTAAACGCGATGTTTCCCACAAACTCCGATATCAAGCTGAAGCCGTTTCAGCGGTCGGTACTGAAAATTGCAGGTTCTTGGCGTTATGCAACTCACATGTACCGGTTTCCATATGAAATTCAATTGTTGCAGCGGCTGTTCAGATATCGCCAGCCTGAAATAGAAGGGATGTGAGTGACTCGGCTTCTAGCCAAAGTGTTCAAATCCGGAAATCAACTCATTAGAATTTCCACGTACAAATTTGCTTGTATCGTCAAATGCCAGTTTGCTAAAGTGTGATAAATCCTCACCCGAAGATTCCATCTGGGTTAACAAAGTTGGATCAAAAAGAATTATCTTCCCATTTTTTATGACCATTAAAATATTACCAGGATTAAGAGCGTAAAAGGAGTTGAAAAAATCTTCCGATTTTTTTTCTGCAATTACGATATCCGCTTTACAACCGGGGGAAAGAGAACCACTGCCGATAAGATTCCATATCTTTGCGGCGGTCGAAGTTAAGGCATCGTATAATTCCCGGTCGTCGAGCTGCGAACTGCCTCTTGCCAGTCTTAGATGGTCCCAAAGATTCCAGTCCGCGCTGACATTTGAGTCTGTGCCGAAAAGTATCGCGGTGTGGTGTTTAATTTTCTCTACGCGAGGCGTGGATCCGTAAAGAAAATAATTGGAGGCAGGACACCAGACAAGCGCCTCAAAATGTTCTGCCTGCCTTTCATCCATCATAATTCCATGAATGCCGATGACTCTTCTTTTGAAAAAGTTGAAGTGAATGAGCTCCTCAATTTCCCGATATGACTCTAGATTTGTTCCCTCGCCGATATGAATTAAAAAGGGAAGAAGGTTAGGCGTAAGGTTTAGTTTCAACTTCCAGTGTCTTTCAAGTCTCACCGAATGCAAGTAATTATAATTCGAGTACACATCAATGAGATCATTGTTATCGATAGGGAAGTTCCCGTGGTGAACAACCGTAGTAATTCCATTCAGCAGGTTCTTATAGATTCCGTACCGCACTCTTGTGCGCAACGGAATGTGTTTTATCTTCTCAATATCGCCGCTGTTTGTTTTGTGAATATCTTCTCCCCACTCAACGAAATCGTTATACTTTCTGTTGCCGAGTTTTGGGAAAAGATTGAATTCAAGATGGTCGTGGGAATTGATTAAGCCGGGGAATGCAATTGCATTGTCGAATCCAAATTTTATAGAGTCATTCCGCGCAACAGAGCCGTTCAACGCATCGATCGCGTGAATCTTGTCTTTTCTGATCTCTATCCACTGGTGATCGTCTTTTTGCAGGGTATGCAGATTTAATAAAAACACGTTACTTCCTCATCAACATTCCGTACACCAAAGGCAAACCGAAGAACCTATCATAAACATGTAAAGCGTTCTTACTTTCATAAAAATCTTTCAGCTCTTCGTTAATATATTTCTCATCTATTTCTATGAGGTTGAGACGAAAAAGCGAGCAAAAATTTCTTAATTGGTCGAGAGAGTGGACATAGTTTCGGATTTCATAAATCTTTTTGCTTTTTTCGAAGGTTCTCTTACCGCCGGATGCCAAAATTTGCGGATGCAGATCGGTAATAAGGAGAAATCCTCCCGGCTTCAGCCAATTATACCACGATTCGAAAATGGGCCTAAGATTCTTGATGTGTCCGATAACCAACGTGGAAAAAATTAGGTCAAATGACTCATGTTGAAAAGGCAAAACCGACTTTTGATCCGTCCAATACGTTTTAGAACCGGGATATCTCATCCTTAGTTGCGCCAGCATTTCCCGTGAAATGTCGCAGCCTATTATTTCTTGTGGTTTTTTGTCGAGAAGTCTTTGCCAGTTTCTTCCCGTGCCGCATCCGAAATCAAGAACTACTTTCCCGTTTAAATCTGTTTCCTTTAAGAGAGAATCAAGAATTTTGCCCTCAAGCATGAACACCAGATTGTTTTCCTTCGAGTCATAGATGTCAGCCCATATATCGTATCCTTTTTCGGGTTCCAAAGGAGGATTAAGGAGCTTGGAGAAATAGGATCTAATTTCCCAAAAGTTCATTTTGGGTACAATGTTTGCGGTATACACGCCGTAGCAGTGTGGTGGCGGTCCATCAATTTATTTTCCAAAAGTATACCAGGAGATCTCGACAATGAAGGATAGGGCAAAAGCCATGTTGGTATCGGCATTTAATAGGATGGAAGCATATGTCTAATAGAAAGCATTGCCTTATGAGCCATTGCAATAAAAGATAAAATTCGTGGCCAATTGCTTCATGCGGGATGCCGAAAAACGAAATGTGCCGTCAATCTCTCCCTTAGCGCCGTCCCGCTCGCCAGCTAAAATAAATTATGGAGCGGTTAGACGAGCGTGACCATGGTTGCAGGATTCAACCAGCAAAACAAAACTCCGCCAGAATGCATATATTTATCATAAGTGATATGGCAGAAAAAGGACATCTTTTATTCCTCTGCCTTTAACTCACGCTTGAATCTCTCTTCGAAAATTGTATAAAGGGTTGGGACAAAAATCAGAGTCAGGAAAGTAGATGCCGTTAGACCGCCGATAACGGCGATGGCTAGAGGTGCTTGTGATCGTTCGCCGCCGACCCCTATCGCCATGGGAATCAATCCAAAGATCGTTGCCAATGAGGTCATCAATATCGGGCGCAGCCTCGTTCTTCCGCCGGTCATCACCGCCTCGTGCAATTCCATTCCTCTCTTACGCAGACGATTGATGTAGTCGATCAACAAGATTCCGTTGGAGACCACGATACCAACCATAACGATTACACCCTCAAAAGAAGTGACTGAAAGAGTAGTGTTCGTGAGGAACAATGCCCACACGACTCCTGCGATTCCGAGCGGTATCGTGAACATTATGATAAACGGATCGACGAGCGATTGGAACTGAGAAGCCATGACCATATAAACCATTATGATAGCAAGTATGAGAGCAAGTCCCAAAGACTTGAACGTACTGTTCTGCTGCTCGATGTTTCCGCCTTGAACGACTTGGAATCCGGATGGCACAACAATCGTGTTGAGTTTCTTCTGGATATCGGCTGAGACGCTTCCCAAGTCCCTGCCTGCAACGTTTGCAGTGACGTCGATTATCCGCTGTTGATACTTTCTGTCTATCTCGACAGGAGAATTCGACATCACTACGTCCGCAATATTACCCAGGGTCACTAGCTGCCCCGAGGTGCTGTTCACGGCGAGGCGACGAACATCGTCTATCCTGTCGCGGTCGCTTTCGTTAAGACGGACGAGAATATTATAACTGTTTCCATTCTGGGGATCCTGGAAAAGTGAGGCAACCGAGCCGTCAATCGCTGTTGACACCGTGTTTGCCACATCGGCGACGTTTACTCCAAGAGCGCCCGCCTTGTCTCTGTCTACAATCACCCGCAGCTGTGGCAAATTCGGATCTCGACTTATTTGAACGTCTACCGCTCCGGGTGTCGAGCGTACAAAATTGTAAACTTGCTGTGCGAGGCGGGACCCAGTTTCAATATCGAATCCCATAACCTCGACGTCGATTGGCGCAGCGGAGCCAAAGTTCAACAAAAAGTGCAGGAAACCGCCAGGGGTGACATAGATTCTTGCTCCCGGCATCGACATTAATTTTGGTCTGATTGCGTTGATGACATCAGCCTCGGATCGTTGCCTCTGGCTGGGGTCTACAAGTTGAACTTGAACGTTTGCGGCATACGTTCCAGGATTCGAGCCGAAGAGGTTTCCGCTCTTCTGATTAGGAATACCAATATCTGAGATTATTGCTCTTGCTTCCGGAACATTTTGTCTAATAACACCTTCGACTTTTTGGATGTACTTTTCTGTCTCTTCTATGCGAGTACCCACCGGAAGCTTAACAGAAAGACTGAACTGGCTCTCGTCGCTGTCGGGAAAAAATTCCGTACCTACGAACTTAAAAAGAATAAATGAAAGAAGTGCGAATCCCGACACACCGAACACCACGTAGCGTTTATGCTTCAGGATGTATCCAATGGTTTTCTGGTAGTTGCTATCGATACTTTCGAAAAAATTCTTTGAGCTCAATATCAACCTGTCAAAATACCTGGGAGAATTCGGGTCGATTTCTTTTTCTGGCTGTATGATCCTATAGCAGAGAAGCGGTGTGACGGTCCTCGAGACAAAAAATGAGCCGAACAGCGCTACTGTAATGGTCAATACGAGCGGCAAGAAAAGCAGCTTTGCAACACCGGTCAGGAAGATGACTGGAAGGAAAACTATTACAGTCGTCAAAGTGGAGATAAAAATAGGGCCCGCAACTTCAAGCGCGGCATCGAGCGTGGCTTGCATCCTGCTTACCTTTTGGGCACCCATCAAATTGTAATGGCGCGTTATGTTTTCAAGTTCAACGATCGAGTCGTCCACAAGTCTTCCTACGCCGAGTGCCAGGCCGCCAAGCGTCATGATGTTTAAAGTGGTTCCACTAAACCTGAAATATATAAACGTAACTAGAATCGAAAGGGGTATTGCAACAAAAATGACAAGTGCACTTCTCAAATTTCGGAGGAAAAGCAGGATTACAATTACGGCGAGCAAAGCACCCATCGCGGCCTCTCGCTGGAGACTGCTTATCGAATCTCTTATATACGAACTCTGGTCGAACGCCAATGACGACTTGACCGACGGCGGAATACCTTGAAGATTGGGGAGAGCCTTCACCACTTCGTCAACGACGTCGACCGTGTTCGCGTCGGGAGACTTCAGCACTCTTAGAACGACGCCGTGCTGCCCGTTGACTCTGACTATTTCGGTTTGTTCCTGGAACGAATCCTCAACATAACCTATGTCCTTAATACGAATTGGAACTCCGTTGATAACCTTCACCACCATGTTTTCCATCGGCTGGACAACGTTGTACTGGCTTTCGGTCGCAAGGGAATAGTCGAAAACCCCGGTCTTCAAATCTCCGGATGGAATGATTAAGTTCGATTGCGCAACTGCGTTCGTAACATCCTGGAGCGGTAGATTAAGTGCCTCTATTTTGCTTCTATCGAGAACTACGTGAACCTCCCGGATTCTTCCGCCGGTGACTGCGGCCGAAGCAACTCCATCCAGATGCTCTATCTGCGGCTCGATAACGTTATACGCGAGGTCATACAGACTTCGCTCGTCCATGTCACTATTCAACACAATGGTACACACGGGAAGATTTGATATGTCGAATCGCAACGCGATCGGTTGAGACACGCCCGTGGGGAGCAAACTGAAGGTCCTGTTTACCTTCTGAATAACATCCACGAGTCCGACGTTTGTATTTGCATCCCAATTGAAATAGACAAAAACCCGGCATATCCCTTCACGAGTCTGCGATTGAACATAATTGACGTCATTTGTGCTGCTGACGGAGCGTTCAATCGGAACGGTAACCGATTGTTCCATATCGCTCGGTGCAGCCCCATTGTAGAATGTAATCACAGAGACAACCGGTATTTGTATATTCGGAAGCATGTCGATGGGAAGCTGGAGAAACGATACTAACCCCAACACAAAAATGGCAATAGATCCCATCAGCGTCGAGATGGGATATCTTAAAGCGAGTCGCGTTAACCACATATTTCTATCTACTCATCTTTAGTTTCGCACTAGAATTTTTCTAAATATTGAAACAACAAGAAGGGCAAGGATACAAAAGATAATCGTTATCGACCAAAATGCGAGACGAACCTTTCCGTTGACGGAAATCGAGGGTGTTATCTTGTGCTACTCTTTTCCTTTTCATCTCGGAAGATTCTCAACTTCCGTATCTACTTCGCCACTCTCACTTTCATTCCATTATTCACCAGATCTTGTCCTACAGTCAGTATCCGGTCAGAATTGGTTATCCCTGAAAGTATTTCATTCCGGTTGTCTTGAGAGATTCCGATTTGTACGTAAGCCTTTCTAACGGTACTGTCTTTTGAAAGGGTGTAGACATAACTTCCGGAATCATCTTTCAGGATGTCCTGAGTCGGAAGAATCAGGGCGTCATTTCTTTGTGAAAGGACAAGATTAATCGCTGCAAACATCCCGGGTTTTAGAAAGTGCTGCGCATTGTCCAGGTCAACTTCCACAGGCATCGTTCTTGTCGCGAGATCGAATTGCTGGCTTATTCTGGTAATCTTACCTTTGAAGACCTGATTAGGATACGCACCGACCATCACATCTGCGCTCGAGACATTTCTCAGATATTGAACATCGCTCTCAAGAACATTCACCATTATTTTTACCTTCTGTATTTCGGCGAGAGTAAACAAAGTCGATCCTTGTGCATTTGTTGATGCGGTCACGTATACTCCTGGATCGAAGTAGCGCCGCGTTATATATCCCGAGAAGGGAGCCACTATCTTGCAGTAGCTCAGCTGGGTAACGGCGTTTTTGTAGGTTGCCTCGGTCGCTTCTATTTGCGCTTGCGCCACCTTGTATGCGGTCTCCGAATTATCCAGATCCTGCTTCGCGATTAGGTTCTGGTCCAGGAGAGTCCTGTTGCGTTCATAAGTTATCTTTGCGTTTGTCAGGGTCGCTTCGGCTTGCATATAAGTCCCTCTGGCCTGGCCGACATTCTGTGAATATATAGTTGTGTCGATCAGGGCAAGCAACTGGCCCCTCTGGACGTAATCTCCGATATTGACAAATTCTTCTTCGAGATTTCCGTTCACCTTCGGAAAGATGCTTGCCTCCTGATAGGCATCAATGTTCCCGGTAAACGAAATCGTTTTTGAGATTGCGCCCCGCTGTACTGTCGAGACTTCAACGGCCGGAGTCGGCCTCGCATTCCTCACCGGATCATTGGCGTTCGCCCTGATTCGGAAATACGAAAAAAGGATGAGAAGAAGTATTACACCTGAAATGGAAAGAAATACGCGTTTTTTATTTTTATTCATTTATCTTACGTCCTAGTGGTTATCCGAATTGCTCTTCATTTGACCTAAGACCAACTGGAACTTGTTTTGCTGTTCGCTGCTCAGAATAGTATTGATCATTTTTCTCGTAGAATCCATCTGACTCTGTAAATCGGCATTGAATTTTTTCCTGATCGCCTGAAACTTAGGATGGGCATAACTAATTATCGAATCCAATTGCTTCTGCTGCGTTTGCGTCAGGCTGAGTTCCTTCGTCAAATAGTTAATGTACCTCCTCTTGCCGAAATGTGAATCGTCATTCCGCATTCCGTATTTGTCGATTGCAAACCCTGCCACTCCGCCGACGATCATGGAAACAATTATCGACACCCAAAGAATTCTTTTCGTAACCATGTCATTTGCTCCTCACAACCAGTTCGAGCACTTGATCATTCGAGAGAGTCTCTTGGTCCACCGAGCTCCTTTCGATATTAGTGAGGGAGCCCACCATTTCCACCGGTGAAATTGTCGGCCGTTCGAACATCTGCAGGCCGAGAATGACTATAACAAGCAGCGTGGCAAGACTGATGACTATGTCCTCTAAGGCGATGCGTAATTCTTTTCCTTCGCTGACACTCCTTTGCTGACGAATGGAACTTACTACCGAATAATTAAACCTCTCATCAAGATGAAAAGAATGTGCAGCATTCAGCGTCCCTGCAAGCCGGTGAAGATGTTCCACCTCGCTGCGGCATTCGTCGCAAGTTTCGAGATGGAGCTTAAACTCATCCTGTTCACTTTGATCGAGCTCTCCGTGAACAAAATCGTCCGCCCGAAAAACATTGTAACATTTACTCTTCATAATTCAGCCTTTCACTTAGTTTACTTCTCAATACCTGCCTTGCACGGAATACTCGCGTCTTGGCAGTTCCGACACTGACCTTCAGGAGCTTCGCTATCTCATTGTAACTCAACTCATCAATCTCGCGAAGGGTAACGGCCTCCCTGAGCACCGAAGTCAAGTTCTGCATCTCTTCTCTAACTATTTCGATCGTCTCGCTAGTATCGTATACTCTTGCGGGATCTGATGTAACATCGGATTTTATTTGCTCCTGTCCTGCGGAGAAACGCGAACTTTCGGAAGAATTGTTTTCACTTCTGCCGAATATCTCCGTGAAATTGAAAACGCGTCTTATCTTCTTCCGTCTTATTTCGTCGCGACATAAATTGACTGTTATTTTTACTAAGTAAGTATAAAATGACGAGTCGCTCCGGTACCTCTTGATCGAGTTGAAAGCTCGGATGAAAACTTCATGCGAAATCTCCTCGACGTAGTCTTTTCCAAGAATCGAATAAACAGTTGCAGCGATCTTCCCCTTGTACAGAGAAATGATCTCGGAGTAAGCAACTTCGTCGCCTTCCAATGCCCTATCAATAAGTGCTTTTTCCTTGGCTCGTCTATCATTTAGCCTCGATTCATTAGACGAATCAGGCGGATCGTAGTTCATTTCCTTTATTGTTCCTTATTTATTCATTTTTCTATTGATAATTTTGCTCAATGGGGATAAATTTGCAACCGTTATGAGCTTGAAAATAGCCGAAGTTAGCAGATATTTTGGAGCCGTCGCCGCCGTCGACGGGGTTTCATTCGAAATAAACGTTCCAAGCGTCGTCGGATTTCTCGGGCCAAACGGTGCAGGGAAGACAACCACGATGAGAATCATCACTGGCTTTCTTTCTCCTTCTCGAGGAAAAGTTTTCATAAACGGAAATGAAGTAAGTTCCGACGATTTCAAATCGAGATCGAAAATCGGGTACCTCCCGGAGAGCAATCCGCTGTATACCGAGCTCGAGGTTCATGAGTATCTGAAATTTACGGGAGAGTTGTCGGGACTCAACGCGGAAAGAACCGAGGACCGGCTCGATTATGTCGCGGATCGATGCGGCTTGGAAGAAGTACTCTATGAACCTATCGGTCATTTATCGAAGGGATACAAACAGCGCGTCGGCCTTGCTCAGGCGATCATCCATGATCCGGAGATTTTGATCTTGGACGAGCCGACGTCGGGCCTCGATCCAAATCAAGTAGTGGAGATCCGTAAGTTGATTTCAGAGCTGGCCCGGGAAAAATTCGTGATTCTCTCGACACACATTCTTTCTGAAGTCCAGGCGTTGTGTAACCGTGTTCTGATAATCAACAAGGGCAAGCTTGTTCTTGACGCCACTTCGGAAGAATTGCAGCGTGACGGGCTCGGAGGTTTGTCTTTAAAGATCAAAACCGTGAAGCCCGTCGAAGAAGTGAGAACTAAAATTGGGAGTGCCGTCGAGGCGAAGAGAATTTCTGCGAATTTTGAATCGGGAGTGATCTCGCTGCGGCTCGCAATTGAAGACAGCGATGATGCGAGAGAAAAAATATTCGACGCATGTGTTGAAAACGGATTCAAACTTCTCGACATCAACAACTCCGGTTCCGATCTCGAAAAGGTGTTTAGAGAACTAACAATGGGAGAAAATGAAACAGGAGAACGATAACCTCAGAGTTTTGGTCAAGAAAGAACTGTTAATTTCACTTAAGACTCCCGCTGCCTATGTAGTCATTATTGTGTTCCTCCTGATATCGGGGTACATGTTTGCCCAGAATCTTTTTCTGGCAAACGCGGCTACACTCAGACCGTTTTTTTCTTTGACAACCATTCTGTATCTGTTTTTTATTCCGGCCCTGACGATGCGCACCTTTTCGGAAGAGTTTCGCAGCGGTACAATTGAAATTATCGTGACTCACCCCGTCGGCAGGGGAAGGCTGGTGTTGGCGAAATTATTGTCGAGCATGATCACGGTCGTCGCAGCCCTTGTTCCGACGATAATATATTTTGTAATCATTGCCGGAATTGGAGAGATAGATAGTGGCACAGTCCTTGCGGGGTATCTCGGGCTTATATTTTTGTCGGCCGGGTACGTTTCGGCCGGAATTTTCGCGTCGAGCCTGACACAGAATCAGGTCGCTGCGTTCATTATCGCATTGTTCATTTTATTTATATTTTTCATTCTCGATAAAGTTACGTCCCTTGCGACGGGCCAATTTGCTTATATCCTTCAATATGTGAGCTCGGATTTTCATCTGGAAAATTTCTATAAAGGCGTCATCGACCTCAGGGACGTAATCTATTTTTGCGGAGTCACCGTGTTCTTCTCAACCCTGACGATGAAATGGCTGGAGCTCAGATCTAAATGAAGAAGTTAACTCGCGAACTTTTCCTTCAAATGCTGCTTTACCTCGCGGTGATCGTTCTGGTGAACGTCGTCGCATCAGGATGGTTCATCAGACTAGATTTGACCAAGGGCAGGATAAATACATTGTCGCCTTCGACTGAAAACCTCCTTAAGACCCTGAAGGACCGTCTGATCGTGAAGGTCTATTTCAATTCCGACCTGCCGTCTCCATACAGCAATAACCGCCGCGCACTCGTCGACATCCTTCAAGAACTAAGGAGCTTTTCGGGCGGAAAACTGGAATATGAAATCAACGACCCGACCACCGACGCCGACGTGAGCAAGGCAACTTCCGAAGGAGTTCCGCAAGTTCAAATCCAGGTTGTAAATAACGACAAACTCGAAGTGAAACGCGCATTCATGGGTTTGGTCCTCGAATATCGGGCGCAGAAACAAATCATTCCCGTTATTGAAGACCTTTCCGATTTCGAATATGACATCGCATCGCGAATCGATCGGATGATAAACCCTGGAAAAAAGACTATCGCCATGGCACAGGGAAACGGCGAACCTTCCTTCGTGGATATTCAAAAGGCGCAGCAAGCATTATCGAGCAGATACAATGTCTTGCCCGTGGATTTTAAACGGCCTGTTCCTGATTCCGTCAGTGTGTTGATCATGATCCAGCCGGCAACAACTTTCTCGGATTCCCAGCTTTACAACTTAGATCAATTCATGATGAAACGGGGCAGAGCGGCATTCTTGATGAGCATGGTGAACGCAACGATGCAAAGCCAATTCGCGACCGATCTCAATCTTGACGCCTCTAGGGCCTTCAGCAGCTACGGGTTTGAAATAAAAAAGAATCTCGTCAGGGATGCTCAATGCGCATTGGTGAGCGTCATGCAGAGAGAAGCTGGACTCACATTTCAGACCGACATACCACACCCGTATATTCCAAGGGTCAACAATCTCGCCAAATCCTTCGTCGTCACCCAAAATCTGCACGAGGTCGTGCTTCCGTTTACGAGCGAAGTCGATACCACGTCGGCACATAACCTCCATCTCGGTGTGATCCCATTCGCAGTTTCGAGCCAGCAGAGCGGAACGCAGGCTGACTTCTACAACTTAGACCCAAGCGCCCAGTTCACGCGTGCAATGTTCAGTGAGCATTATCTTCTTCTTGGTGCGGCGATAAGCGGTAAGATAAAAACTGCTATTCCGGACTCCGACAAAGATGCAAGTCCATCAAGGAAGACGGAAGGCAATGAGAGAATAATCGTCATGGGCAACGGCAATTTTGTCCGGGACATGTTTCTGAGTAATCCTGAAAACCTCTCGATCTTCCTGAACATCGTGGACTATTTGGTGGACGACGTAGGACTCATTTCAATCCGGTCGAAGTCTTTCCTGCCGGGTCCATTAAAACCTGTTTCCGATTCCTACCGCGTTATTACAAAAGACCTGATCATCGGACTGCCGTCGGTGCTCATTCTGGCGTTCGGGCTGATTTACTGGCAAAGAACTACCAACCGTCGAAAAGCTTATCGCGCAAGTCTATCGAACAGAGAGGAACCGCGCAGTGAAAAAGTCGACTAAGATTTTAATCGGCTTGCTGGTGCTGCTGGGAATAGCATATGCGATCCAGCGGCTGACCTTTTCCACATCGACAACGGAAAATTCTAATCCCTTTTCGAACATCGATACTTCAAAGGTCAATCAGATTTCGATTCTTTCGGACGGGAGGGAAATTGTCATCGTGCGCGAAAGTCGTGGATGGTTCCTTACAAACCCGCTACATTTTCCGGCAAATCTGACTGAAGTAAACCTTCTGCTTGATGCAGTTGCTGCAAATCCATCGGCTTCCGTAGTAGCGGACAATCTGACGGACAGTGTTGCCTACGGTTTGGGCGCGGGTGCCCCGACAATAAAAATATCTGAAAATATTCAAAAGGAAGTTTCGCTCCGTGTTGGGAATATCACTCCGGATTTCGACGGGTGCTATGTTGAAGTCAACGGGAATAAAAAAATCCTCGACTTGTCCAAGAACATCAGAACGTACGCGGGCGAGCAGGTTGCGAGCTGGCGCGACAAGAGAATCTTCGACTTCTCGCTTGACGAGATACAGGCGGCGGATTTCGCACTCGGTGACACGCTTTACCATTTCTTTCACCGGGACACGCTGTGGCAGGTTAACGGCAACAACGTTCCCCTTGCAAAGATTCAGGACGTAGTTGGGAATTTTGTTGGCACCATGGCGATAGATTTTGTCGACACCTCACTCACAGAAGAGAAGCCGTTGGTCGACTATGGATTTTCACTTTCGGATGGAACTCGCGTTGCGGGGAAGGTTACAAAATCGGGTGACCAGACTTACGCCTCCAACTCATCTCTTAACCAGAATTATATCATCGGCTCAACGATTTCCGAAAACCTCATAAGAGGACTTCGAGAAATCGGGCGGGATTACCTGCACAAAGAAACGCTCAAGAGGTAAGATCTCGTGGGCAGTAGAGGATTTGAACCTCTGACCCTCCCGACTTGATGGATCAAGTCGGGATGCCCTGAACCAACTGAGTTTTTCCCTTCAATATTAATCTCTCAATGAAGTCTCTACTCTTTTGAGACTTGATCTCCATCTCCCTGGCAACTGCTTCCTTATGCGAAGAAAACTCTTCATAATAAACAATCTCCCATGGAATGCCCGGTTTTGTCGAAGAAGTCTTGCCTCTATTGTGCTCGCACAATCTTCCGTCCAAATTGGAAGTACTCCCCACGTAATATTTCCCCCTCTTCCGACTTCTAAGAATGTAAGTGTAAAACAACTCGTGGGCAGTAGAGGATTTGAACCTCTGACCCCGTGCTTGTAAGGCACGTGCTCTGAACCAACTGAGCTAACTGCCCAACCAACTTGCTCCAAATCCAAAGGGACTGTTCACCTGTTCAGTTCTAGACCCTCCCGCCAAGGGGGATGCTCTGAACCAACTGAGCTAACTGCCCAACCAACTTGCTCCAAATCCAAAGGGACTGTTCACCTGTTCAGCTCTAGACCCTCCCGCCAAGCGGGATGCTCTGAACCAACTGAGCTAACTGCCCGATCAATTCGCGACGTAAGTCACAGCCTAAAGAGCGCGAGACGGGACTCGAACCCGCGACGTCCAGCTTGGGAAGCTGGCATTCTACCACTGAATTACTCGCGCATTAAAGAACCCGCTTCGCACATCTAAAGAATTCATTGTGGAAGCTGGCATTCGCACTTTATCCCGCGTCTAGCGGGAATTGAATTATTCACACAACTTTCAAAAGTACGAATTTGGCGCGGCTCAAACAAGCCCGAGCTTCGGTGGCTCAGCTTCGATGATTATGGAAGACAAATTTTTCCAAGTATCGTCGCCCTTGAAGCTCCGGTGACTTGCGGAAGGTTCGTGGCATTTCCGGAAACCGTCTCGTTCGCGAGCACCGCAAAACAGATCGCCTCCTTTGCATCGGACGGGATTCCCAGACTCTCCGAATTCTCGACTCTAACTCCAGGGAAATGTGCTTTCAGAGAATCCATCATGTACCGGCTGTGTGCTCCACCTCCGCTCACGTAAAGTTCGTCAAGTCTTCCTTTTACGGACAAAAACATCCGGAAGTTTTCATGAACGGCGGCTGGCGTAAATTCTGTTATCGTCGCAATAATGTCTTCCTTTGATTGATCGCCGAATTTATTAATAATATCTTCCACATATTTCTTCCCGTACCGTTCCCGCCCCGTTGACTTCGGTGGTGAACTTGTCACGAACTCGTCTGTCATTAGATATGACAACATTTCTCTTTGGATATTCCCCGAAGATGCGACGGCTCCATCTCTGTCGAAATCCATTTTATAGGAAATCTGCATGAGCTGGTCAACGATCATATTGCCGGGCCCGGTGTCAAATGCAAGCACGTCATTCTCTCGACATCCCTTCGGCAGATAAGAAACGTTCGCGATTCCGCCTATGTTCAAGAGCATACGCGAAACTTCATCCGATCTGAAGAGAAGATAATCAAAATAGGGCACGAGCGGTGCGCCTTGTCCGCCCAGCGCAACATCCCCGGCTCGAAAATCACCGATGGTGATTATTCCGGTAAGCTTGGCGACGACCGAGGGATCACCAATTTGCAGAGTCGCTGCCACCGGCTTTCCGAACATCTCAACTCTCTGCGGCAAATGGTGAATAGTCTGTCCATGAGTGCCGATCAGATCGACCTCTTGAAAATTGATTCCCGCATGTTTGCACAACATTAACACGGCTTCTGCGTAAAGCTGCGCCAGTAAGAAGTTCAACCTCGCTATGTCGGCAACGTCGCTCGAGCCGATGGTCGAGTTCTTGAGAACGAACTCCTTGAATCCTTCCGGGAAAGGCAGGGTAACAAAATCGATCTGGTGGAGTTTTGTGTCGATTCCGTTCCCATCAATTTCGACAAGAGCCGCATCGATTCCATCCACACTCGTGCCGCTCATCAGACCGATGACTATTCGAGTTCTCTTTTGAACAAGATTAAGAAGTCGTTTCATTTTAAGTTGCCATTCAATTAAATTCGCTTATGAAGCAAAGATCAACGACAGATAGCCTGCTAATCGGTGCCCATATGTCGATTGCGGGAGGCCTATACACTGCCTTTGAAAGAGCGGAGAAAGTCGGCTGCACGGCAATCCAGATTTTTACGAAGAATTCTAATCAGTGGCGAGATCCTGTCATTTCATCCGACGATATTGAAAAATACAGAGAGGCGATGAATAAGTCAAAAGTACGAATCGTGGTTTCCCACGATTCTTATTTGATTAATCTTTGCGGCGCGACGGACTCGTTGCTGGAAAATTCCCGCAGGTCATTTGTCGAGGAAATAAAACGTTGCGATGCACTCGGAATAAAATACCTCATCTTTCATCCGGGCGCCCATACCACCATGGATCGTAAAGCAGCCGTGAAAACAGTGGCGGATTCTCTAAACCATGCTCACTCGGCGACCAAGACTAGTCATGTCGTGACCTTGATTGAAACTACAGCGGGGCAGGGTACAACGCTCGGAAACAGCTTTGAGGAAATCGCCGACATGATTTCTTTCGTGAACGATAAAGAAAGAGTCGGGGTATGCATGGACACCTGTCACATTTTCGCAGCAGGTTATGACATTCGCACGAGAGAAAGCTACCGGAATACCATGGCTATGTTTGGAAAGCTTATCGGGTTTGACATGCTCCATGCCATTCACTTCAATGACGCGAAGAAGCCCTTGAACTCTCGCGTTGACAGGCACGAGCACATTGGAAAAGGTGAAATAGGGAAGTCTGCCTTTGGATTTTTTATGAACGACGAAAGATTTGTCCAAATCCCGAAGGTGCTTGAAACGCCGAAAGGCGACGACGGCTACAAGATGGATATTGTCAATCTCAAATTACTTAGATCAATGGTATGAGCACGTTTTACGACCCCGACTACATGTGCAGGTGGATGTCAGGAACTAAGAAAGACATGAAATTTAGAATTTAAAATTAATTTCTAAGCACTCTCAATTTTTTTCCAATTCTCTCGAAAGCAGCAACCGCCTTATCCAGATGTTCCTTTTCATGTGCCGCCGAAATCTGCACGCGGATTCTTGCCTGTCCTTTTGGGACAACCGGAAAGGAGAAGCCGATCACATAAATTCCTTCATTCAACAAATCATTAGCAAATTCCACCGCTAATTTCGCATCGTACAGCATTATCGGAACTATCGGGTGATCTCCAGGCTTTATGTCGAATCCACACTTCGTCATTTCCGAGCGAAAGTATCCCGTGTTTTTCGCGAGCTTGTCGCGCAACTCCGTTGTCGATTCAAGAAGATCAAAAACTGCGATCTCCGCATACACAATCGGTGGCGGCAATGTGTTCGAAAACAGATAGGGTCGCGACCGCTGGCGTAAGAATTCGACTATTTCCTTTTTTCCGCTCGTGAATCCGCCGGAGGCCCCGCCCGCCGCCTTGCCGAGAGTGCCGGTTATGATATCGACCCGTGCCATCACATTTTTCGCCTCGATGCTTCCTCTCCCGTTTTTTCCGACGAAACCTGTGGCGTGTGAATCATCCACCATGACCAGTGCTTCATATTTTTCACCGAGTTCACAGATTTTATCAAGCTGCGCTACTTCGCCATCCATCGAAAACACTCCGTCCGTTGCGATCATCTTGAACCGTGCGCCTTGAGATGCTTTCAATTTTTCCTCGAGATCGTCCAAATCGGCATGCCTGTACCTGTATCTCATGGCTTTGCATGACCTGATCCCATCGATAATACTTGCGTGATTAAGTTCGTCTGAAATAATGGTGTCTTCTTCGCCAAGAAGAGGCTCGAAAACACCTCCGTTCGCATCGAAACAAGCGGCGTACAAGATAGTGTCTTCAGTTTTCAGAAACCTGGAAATCTTTTGTTCAAGGATTTTATGAATGTCCTGGGTTCCGCAGATGAATCTCACCGAAGACATCCCGTAGCCGCGTTCATCAAGTCCGCGTTTCGCGGCTTCGACTACTTTCGGATGACTTGATAAACCCAGATAATTGTTTGCACAAAAATTCAAAACTTCTTTACCATTCTGCAATTTTATAATCGCACCCTGGGGGGAAGCGATGACGCGTTCCTCTTTATATAAGCCGCTGCTCCGGATGGATTCTAATTGCTCGAGAAGATATTGCTGATATTTTCCGTACATGATGTTCTCCTCTTATATCATCACTCAGATCATGGCACAATCTTTATCGGTTGAATTCTTCTTAAGACTCTTATCGGCAGTTTTGTGTCGTCGCTGTGGTTCGCTTTTCAGTCGAAGAAACTTCTTCCTCTTTTTCGTTGATCATGCCGGGATGCGTGTTATCAACACTCTCATCCGACCTGTCGCTTTTCAACTTCGATTCGAGCCAGGTTGCCGTGGAAAGTACAAATACCGCTAAGATTGCTCCTGCAATAACATCGATGCCGTAATGATACCGCATATAGACTGTCGCAAAAATGACCCCCAGGCCCAGCGGTGTGATCACCATAGCCGACTTCGCCTTGTATTTCATGGCTATCGCGATGGTGATTATTGTCATTTCAGTATGACCGCTCGGGAAGCAATCGCGCTGGGCAAGCATCATGGCTTGAGCGACATTGGTGATGGATTCGCCGGAATTAATAACGCCTCGAAGGAACGTTGTCAAATAGAGTCCCGGCAACTCTCCGTTAATATTGGCAAAATTGTAAAGCGTGAAGCGCGGACCGACTGCCGGCACGAGAACATATCCGATGTATGAAGTGTAGAAACCATACATCAATACAAAAAGAAAAAACAAGAAGCCTTTCTCGTTTTTATTCAACAAAAGATCAACACCGAGGATTATCCATAGAAGATAAAAACTGCTATAACAGATTTGAAGAAACTCTGTTAATCCCGGGGTAGCGATGCGATCGAGAAGGGAAGTCGGGTCGGCTCCAAATATCGCTTTATCAATGCGGATCAAGAGATAATCGAGATCGTGAGGGTTGATCTGGTGCACCATTAAATACAATTCCTTGAAAGTCACGAAGATCAGTGGGAAAGTGTACCATCTTGCAGCAAATCTGATCAACGCATTTTTCCTTGACGAGTCGAGATTCGCCAGTAACAAAATCGATATCGATACGACAAGATTTACCATCACAATCCACACAGCGTAGGGTACCCGGCTATGGAAAACTATGGCTGTTACCGAAATTCCAAAAACACCCAGTACATTCAACCGATCTAACGGCCGTAGCCTGCTTAAATCAAACATTTGCCTCCAAAATCAAAAAAATTCCATAAATATCTTCCGGCGGGAAGGTTTCAATGCGTCTGACTTGAAAATCCTCAGGCAACTTTTCGATTGCAGATTTGCCGTAGTAGTGCGAGACGAAATGCCTGAGCATTTTTCTCCTCATCCCAAAAACTCTTTTGATAAAAGCAACAAACCTGTCCTCTTCCGCGATCGGCTCTCTTTTATAAAATGAAATCCGAACGACGCGTGAACCGACGCCCGGCTTTGGCTTGAAACAAGTCGGAGGCACCGAAAACAGCTTCTTCACTCGCGCGGTGAGCTGCAAGCGAACCGAGATCGCACCGTAAGTTTTCGTGCCGGGTTTCGCGGCGAGTCGATCAGCCACTTCTTCCTGCACCATCAAAACTGCAAAATCAACCTTCGAGCGAGCGTCTACGACCTTTGAAACGATCTTGCTCGTCAGGTTATAAGGAATATTTCCGACCACTTTAATTGTCCTGTCCAAAAGATTAAAATTGTAATTTAAGAAATCTCCGTTCATCAAAACAAAATCGGGTGCTGACTCTAATTCCTTGCGAAGCCGACCATAAAGCTCCGTATCCTTTTCGATTCCGATTATATGTGCAGGCTTGTTCACGAGGAGGCGCGTCAACGCTCCTTTTCCGGGGCCAACTTCGAGTATTGTATCTCCATTTGAAATTGAGAGTTCATCGACGATCTTGCGCGCGATATTACCATCAATTAAGAAATTTTGTCCAAGAGACTTCTTTGCCCGAGGATTGACGATTTCGTTTCCTGCGGTAGGTTTTGAGAGGCTGCTCCCTCTCTTTTGTACTGCGATCACTTCAACGACGACAAAAACAGTTGAGGGGGTAAAACAGAGGCGAGTTTTGAGTTGAAGCCGACTATAGTAAAACGAGCGTCGCTGGTTGTGCCGCCCGCAACTAGAGACATCCCCAGAACTCCATCGGGTGCAAGACCAAGGTCGGGATATGATGGTCTCAAATAGCTGCTTAGCTGGGAACTAAGTGGAGGGTGAACCCTCAGAGTCAACTTATAATCCAATGTACCATCAAATCCTTGCCAGCCATCCAATCTGAAGTCAAGAGGTGCTCCGTAAGCAATCATCTTATTGAAATAAATTCTTCCGTCCGTCACGTCGAAACTAAATGTTGTTGAACTTACCTTCAACGAATCTTTCTCAGGTGCTCCGAGAAAACTGAACAGCTTGTTGAGGACTGAGTAATCCTTTATTTGAGCGTTCGAGATCGAAAATTGTCCGTGGCCTCCGAGTCCGGCGAGATCAACTTTTCCCGAATCATCGCAAATGCCGTTCAGTGTAACAATCCCTTTCCCGGTTCCACCGACAAACTGGCTCCCGCCTAGATACCGTTGGAACAACTTCCCGAAACTCCATGTAGCAATCATCGTCCTCAGCCCAAAAGTGACTTTGCCCTCTTGTCCGTAATCCGTCCAGCCGGAAATATAGAACGTGCCCATCGGTGAGACATAATCAAGCCGTCCAAATCGTACGAAGTAATCTTGTATCTGCAAATCTCCGGAAAGCTTTGTCAGCGTATCGTTTGGAAAAATAAACTTTCCAATGTTAAAGTCGATCAACACGTTTGTTCTCGGAATCCACGCAAGAGTCTGTCTGCCAATATTGAGTATCATATGGGGTAGAAGCCCGACCGTGTTAAACGTTTTAGAAACCATTCTTAGCTTCAGCTGCGGTATCGAAGTCGCACTGCCTAGAAAAATATTTTGATAGTTCGTCAGTGTTCCAGAGAAAACTACGTCGCTCCCTCCCATTCGCAAAAGTAATTTGTTGAAAGAAGCTACGTTATTTTTCAGTGAAATGCTCCCGTCGCATTCTCCGGTGTAAAGGGTGTCAATTCCGATCGGCACCTGCACGAGAGCATCTGAAAATGTTATTAAGCCGTCGGCGCTGGTGCTGCTCTTTCTTGAATTATAATCGAAGCCGTACTTTGCCCTTATGGAGCCGGATAATTTTTCGCTGCCAGGCATCCCGAGACTATGCGCAAGCTTTTTCAGCTCGAGATTGAGCAGGACACGAACGCTCCCGGATTTCGGAGGGCTCACGTTGAAAACCACCGATGCGAGATTTTCTCCGAGAACCGCGCTCGGCATTGAAAATGCCAGTGATGAAGAATCGTTATTCAAAGAATAGTTGCCGTGTAATTCACGAATTGAGAGGGAATCACCGGATTGCAGCTGGGCCCGTATGTCGTCAAGATCTACCCGCATCATCGCACTGGCGTTCTGCTCATGTTTATCGTATTCAAACTCACACGTGAGTCTTCCGTTGATTGAATTCTCAAGAATCACATCCTGGAGGGATTTCGGCAATAGTCCATATATGCATCGAGCGGAAGAATCGGTATTAACCGAATATATGCTCAGTTCTGAATGCGGGTAAAAGGAAAGCCACACGGACGACTGAAGTTTCACTCCGAATACTGAAGCCTTCTCAGACACGATGTTCACCTGATCGTGGCGTTTGTCGTAATCTAATTTTGCTGCTACATTGATGGGAGATCCTTCATATAATTCCGAACTATTTTTCCAGAGTTCAAATTTCTCTACATTCACATTCGAATTAAGCGTCAATTTATTCTCTTCGACCACCGTTTTAATTCTTGAAGAAAGATCTGCATTCAAAAACTTCAACGAAAGACCGCTCTTGTCATCGTACCAGATTATATTTCCGTTTACAATTTCAAAGTTTGAGAGAAGAAAGCTCGATAGAGAGCCGCGTACGTTTTTTGTCTCCCGGTAAAACGTGTCGCTCAGCAGTTGATCGGTGTTTAATCGGCCCCGGTCGTTTTGCTCGATGAAGATAGTCGGCGAGAAAAAGATGACATTGTTGATCTCCAAACGGTTCTTGAACAACGGAAGAATCTTCGCATCGATCACCATGGCTTTCGAATCAAGAAGGTATGGGCTGTCGAATTTTCCATACCTCGGGTTAGCTACTCGAAGGCCGGTTATTCTGATTCCGATTGTCGGGAAAAATGAAAGCTCCACATTTTCAGCGGAGACATCGCGGTTCAATATTTGGCTGAGCCTAGGCAGGACAAGAGCCGTCAATTTATCGCTGCTAAAAACAAACTTTGATAAAACAATCGCGCCAAAGATTACGACTGTGAGTAATATTACGGTGTATCTGACTATCCTTACGCCTCGTTTCATTGATAAAAATATATGGTTTAAGCGTTCCATTTTCAATTTTTGAAATGAGACATAGTGATTTGCGTGACAATCCAAATGAGGAAGTCAGATCCACCGGCTCACCCTGATCGTTTGCAATTCAGGCCGTTCCTTCATAAATTTAACTACAAATAGGAGATTTAATGAGAAGCGGAATCCACCCGAAGTATCATGTTGTTACAGTCACATGCGTCTGCGGAAATACATTTCAAACTCGTTCGACGGAGCCGGGCCAATTCCTGAAAGTAGAAATTTGCGCTAACTGCCATCCATTTTTCACAGGGAAACAAAAACTCATAGACTCAGCCGGCCGCGTTGAAAGGTTTATGCAGAAGTACAAGAAAAAAGCAAAGGTAGAAGCCTGATCCTTATTTGCGGGCTTTTGTCAAAATTGAATCTGGTCTGACGAAAATCACGAGCCAATCTGAACGTCAGATCGGTCTTTAGAAATAAATAATTCAAACACTTCCACATGATAATTGATTTGGTTTGAACAAATATTAGTCAAGACACAAGGTCGCCCCGGGTATGCAGGTGTTTTGGCAAGCGGAGGAACGGAAAAAATACAGGGGGATTCAGTGACGGCAAAATATGATAATCGAAAGAATCTTGGCAATGCAGACCACGACATCGTACTGTACGAGACCGCGCGTGATATAGCTGTAAAAGTTTTGAACAGGGTTGATCGGACGGATTCTTACCTCGACAAAGTCCTCGAGTTTGAATTGAGAAGTCCCGATCTGAGCAGAGTCGACAAGGCATTCCTTACAGAGCTGGTAAACGGGACCATCAGGTGGAAACTAAAATTAGACTATGTAATAACACAATTCTACCGCGGAGATTTTTCAAAGGTCGATATAAATATCAAGAATGATTTACGCGTCGCTGTGTATCAATTATTGTTCCTTGACAAAATTCCGGAATCGGCAATAGTCAACCAGGCTGTCGAATTCGTAAAAAAGTATCGCGGGCAGGACACTGCGAATCAAATAAACGCCGTTCTCAGATGTGCAGTCAGGAAGATAAAAAATATCGAATATCCGGCGATCGATGACGATCCCGTCAAATCACTCTCTACACTTCATTCATTTCCCGCCTGGCTTGTCAGAAGATTCATCGACCGGTTCGGCGTTTATGAAACGGAGCAGCTTCTGACTTCTCTCAACGAGAGACCGCGCCTGTGTATCAGAGTTAATACTCTGAGAGGCTCAGTGGAGCAACTAACCTCGGAACTTGAGGATCGCGGAGTGCTGGTCGAGCGCGGAAGGTTCGTACCGAACTTCCTGTACGTTGAAGGTTTGACTCGAATAGGCGAGAATGAAGCATTCCGTGCAGGACGCTTCGTGGTACAAGATGAGAGCGCCGGCATTGTTTCAATACTCCTTGCTCCCAAACCCGGGGAGAGAATTCTTGACACATGCGCCGCGCCTGGCGGAAAGGCTGCACATATTTTCGAATTGACCTGCGGCAACGTCGATTTGACGTGCCTTGAAAAATATGAAGTGCGCGCCACTCTCCTCAAAAGCTCCCTTGAAAGGATGGGGTTTGATAAAGCTAAAGTGATTGTGGCGGATGCGGCAAGCTATGACGAGGCAGTTCCTTTCGATAGAATATTAGTCGACGTGCCGTGCACAGGATTCGGTTTGATAAGAAGGAAACCCGATTCAAAGTGGAAAAGAGAGCGTGAGGACATCAGGCAGCTTGGAGAAATCCAAAGCTCAATTTTGGAAAACGCTTCTAAACTGTTGAAGAAGGATGGCGTGATCGTTTACAGCACATCCACGATCGAATGGGAAGAGAACCAGGCGACTGTTAATACGTTCCTGAAGTGCCATCCGGAATTCGTGGTCGAGTCCGCAGATTCCTTCGTCGACCACGCTCTTGTGGGGCGTGAAGGATTCATCGAGATTTTCCCGCACCGGCACGATATGGACGGAGCGTTCGCGGCGAGACTTAGAAAAGTCTCCTGACTTTTATTTGAGAGGTTTCTTGTAAAGAAAACATCCGTTTAATAACTTTGTAATGAAAACATTTTGGAGGTTTACTTAAATGATTAAAAACGTTGAAGAATTGAAAAATAATTTACTGGGTGTAGTCGAAGTAGACGGCTGGCAGAAGGTAAAAGTTTCCAACGTGGAAAAACTTAGAAGCTCTGTCATAGATACTCTCGTGTATGAATCTGTTTTCAACCCGAGCGACGAAGTGAAAACAAAAATCCGATGGCTGATCCGCGAACTCGGAAGGAATCTCAGCGCAGGTTCCGCTTCCATCCAGGGACTCTATACTGCATATGGAAAGGGAGAGGTCTCGGGCTTTACAGTACCGGCAGTCAACGTACGCGGGATCACTTATGATTTCGCACGTGCTATGTTCAGAGTAGCAAAGAAAAATAACATCGGTCCATTTGTATTTGAGATAGCTAAATCAGAGATGGGATACACCGACCAGCGCCCGTCCGAATATTCGGCTTGCATAACGGCGGCCGCCGTGAAGGAAAATTACTCGGGTCCGGTATTCATTCAAGGGGACCATTTCCAATTCAATGCCAAGAAATTTGCGCTGGACCCGCAAAAAGAGGTGGAAGCAATAAAGTCTCTTATCAAAGAAGCCGTCGCCGCGGAATTTTACAACATCGACATTGATTCTTCAACGCTTGTCGATCTTAGCAAGAAGACTACTGATGAACAACAGCGCAACAATTACGAGTTAGCAGCAGAAATGACTGCCTTGATAAGAGAAGTCGAGCCGAAAGGAGTGACAATTTCCGTCGGCGGAGAAATCGGTGAGGTGGGCGGAAAAAACTCTACTCCCGAGGAGTTCCGTGCTTACATGCAGGGCTACGTCAAGACCTTGAACTCAAAGAAGCACGGTGCTACTCCGATAAGCAAGATTAGCGTGCAAACCGGTTCGAGCCACGGTGGAGTTCCGCTGCCCGATGGTACGGTGGCACAAGTGAAAATCGATTTCGGGGTACTGGAATCGATTTCGAAAATAGCCAGAAAAGAATACGGTATGGCGGGCGCCGTACAGCACGGAGCATCTACTTTGCCCGAAGAACTTTTTGACAAATTCCCAGGCGTTGGAACAGCGGAGATCCATCTTGCTACCGGGTTCCAAAACCTTCTGTATGATATTTTCCCGAAAGATTTCAGGGAGACCATCTACGATTATTTGAGAAAGAACTGCGCAGACGAAAAGAAACCGAATGAAACCGATGAGCAGTTTATCTACAAGACCCGCAAGAAAGCTTTCGGACCGTTCAAGCAGCAAATGTGGAACCTTGGCAAGGACTGGTTCTCAAGAGCGAATACGGAACTCGAAAAGCGATTCGAGTTCTTGTTCCTGAAACTCAACACAAAAAATACCAAGGACATCGTCAGCAAGTACGTCTGAGCGCTTTGCGCCGCCTCCTGCCACGGAATATTTATGTGTTGGGATCCCGCGAGGTGGTGACCGCACACCTTGTGCGATATACTAACGAGCGGGAAAAGTATAACCCCGAAGGGACCGCTTCACAGATTGACGAAAGAATCATCCAACGAAAAAACAAGGGCGGCGGTTAGCTCGGTAATCGCCGCCGTTTTTCTTACTGCATTCAAACTTATCGTAGGAATCACTTCGGGCAGTCTCGGCATCCTGAGCGAAGCTGCTCATTCAGGATTCGATCTCCTCGCGGCCACTACCACACTATTCGCCGTCCGGGCATCTTCGAAGCCGGCTGATGTGGAACATCATTACGGGCACGGAAAATTCGAGAACATATCTGCACTCTTTGAAGCCCTGCTTTTGCTACTGACTTGTTACTTGATCGGTAAGGAAGCCGTCGCGAGACTTTTTTTCAAGAAAGTCTCAATCGAGATTACTGTGTGGAGTTTTGTTGTGATGTTCACTTCTATCATCATAGACTTCACACGGTCCAGAATTCTTTTCCGGGCTGCAAAAAAATACAACAGCCAGGCACTGGAGGCGGACGCCCTGCATTTCTCGACCGATATCCTGAGCTCCAGCGTGGTTATACTCGGCTTGGTTGCTGCAAATTATGGATTTGCTTTCGCAGACCCGGTGGCATCTCTTGGAGTGGCGGTAGTAATCGTTTTTATAAGTTTAAGACTTGGGAAAAGAACGCTGGATGTTTTGGTCGATAGAAGTCCCGAATCCTCATTGGTGGCCAACATCCGCGCGGCGGCGCTGAGCATTAATGAAATCGAGGAAATAAAAAGTTTGAGGGTCAGAGTCGCAGGAGGAAAAATTTTTGTCGATATGGTGGTTGAACTCCCGAGGCTTCTACCGTTCGAGCGTGCTCACTCGTTAGTCGATGAAATCGAAAGCAAGGTGAGAGGAGTTAGAGATGGAGTAGATGTCGTCGTTCACGCCGAACCGATCCCGACTAGCAGGGAAACTGTAGTCGATAAGATAAAGCTTGCCGCCGAGAACGTGGGAGGTAACGTCCACGAAATCGAAGTCTTCTCAACAGAAAAGGGATTCGTCGTTGATCTGCACCTGGAAGTCACGGACGCGGAGACGATCGATTCGGCTCACCGTAAAGCCGACATGCTTGAAAGCGCCATTCGCCGGCAAGTCGAAAAAGTTGACCAGATATTCATACATATCGATAAGCCATCGATGAAACCGAAATATGCCACCACTCCGAATTTGTATGAGACGGATCTACCCGCAAAACTGTTAGATTATGTGAAATGTAAACCCTCTGTCGTAAGGTGCATCAACCTGAATTTCACCGAGAGTGAGTCAGGAATTCGTGTAGCCATGATCTGCCAGTTCGATGAAACTTTTTCACTCGAAGATACCGTTAAAATTGTCAACGAGCTCGAGATGGACATAGTAAAACGATTCCCGCAGATTTCCAGAGTTGTTATTCATCAAGAGCCAGCTTCCTGAATGACCATGCGGCCATATTACACCGATCCTTATACCGTTGATTTTGAAGCTGACGTGCTCGAAATATCCAGGAGGTCCGAGCACTTTGCTGTGGTGCTGGACAAGAGCTACTTTTACCCGACATCGGGCGGGCAGGAGCACGACACCGGAACCATCAACGGCGTAGACGTCGTCGATGTCATAGAAGAAAAAGGAAAAGTTTTTCACCTTTTATCTGAAGAAATCAAGGCCGGCAAAGCCAACTCCAGAATCAATTGGCAGCGTCGATTCGAAAATATGCAGCAGCATACGGGACAGCACATCCTATCGGCGGCGTTTGAAAACCTTTTTGAAATTCAAACCGTATCGAGCAGGCTCGGTGAAGAAATCGGGACAATCGACCTTTCAAGACAACCATCCGATAATGAGACCACTGCCGCCGTCGCAGAAGCAAATAAGATCGTGCGCGAAAATCGCGAAGTCATCATCCATTTTGCCGATCAGTCAACGATAAACTCGTTTAAACTGCGAAAGCCCCCGAAGGTTGAAGGGACGATCCGAATAGTGGAGGTAAAAGATTTCGATTTCTCGCCGTGCGGCGGCACTCATTGTACTCATACTTCAGAAGTGGGTGTAATCCTGACAGGCGGCATCGAAAAGGTCAAAGCATCATTGACAAGAATAGAATTTGCATGCGGGGACAGAGCCGTCAAGCATTATTATGCTTTGCATAAGTCTGCCGCCGAAGGTGCGAGACTTCTCTCAACGGTCGCAACAGAACTTCCTAATGCGATTGAAAAATTAAAACAGCAGATCCAAGAAAGCGGGAGCAGGATGAAAGAGCTGTCCGAGAGAATCCTCGGTACCGTATGTGTACAATACAAACAGCGACTGGAAGGTTCGGCGGAAATTTTTGATGTTTTTGATTTGACCGATGAAGTCACCTCAATAGAGGATTTACGTTACGTTGCGAGCTGTCTATCAAAGCACACCGTGAAAGCGTTTGCCATGTACAAAAATGAAGGCGCCTCTTGCCAGATGAATCTCAGGCTGCCCATGAACGGGGCGGACTCCGTAATGGAGCAGCTTCGAACCGATTATCATGCGAAGGGCGGCGGCAGAAATGGATTTTATTCGCTAAGCCTGGCTAAGAACACACTTGGTGAGGTAATCGAAAAACTCAGAAAGATCCTTCAGAATGGCTGACGCTGGTGTACATTTATTTGTAGACGGGGTAGTGCAGGGAGTTGGGTACCGCTTCTTCGCTGCTCGACAAGCGAGCGTTTACGGACTCAAGGGATTTGTGAAAAATCTGATCGACGGAAGAGTCGAGGTCGTGGCAGAAGGCGAGAAAGGATTGATTGAAGAATTCATCAAAGACTTAAGACGCGGCCCTATCTCATCTCATATAACAGATATCAGAATCGAATGGACAAGCCCGGATTATAAATTTGAAGGATTCGAAATCCTATGAAGATCGGATTTGGGTTCGACGCTCACGAGCTTGTAGAAAACAGGCAACTCAGACTAGGAGGAGTGGTCATCGAGTTTCCAATGGGGCTTCGAGGACATTCCGACGGAGACGTCGTGCTGCATGCGTTGAGCGACGCTATACTCGGTGCTTCCGCAAAAGGAGACATCGGAATTTACTTCCGCGACGATGAAAAGAAGAACGAAGGCATTGACAGTAAACAAATACTAAAATTTGTTCTGAAGGCCGCGGCGGAAAGCGGCTTGAAAATAAACAACATTGACATAGTCGTAGTCGCAGACAGACCCAAACTAAATCCATTTTACGAATTGATTCGCAATTCAATTTCCCGAGAATGTGAAATTTCAATTTCAGACGTTTCCGTAAAATCAAAAACGACCGAGGGAACCGCAATCGCAAAGAGCTCAATTGCCTGCTTTGCCGTGGTTCTGATGAAAGAGCTGTGACTCATCTAAATAATTTAGTCACCGCGTTGAACAGCACGGCACCGATCTATTTTTATCTGACGTTATTCTTTTTTGCATTCCTTGAAAACCTTTTTCCTCCATCACCGAGCGATCTGGTCATAGCATTCGGCGGCTCACTCGTCGGCACAGGCAAGCTGGACATCTTTGCCGCAATTTTCTTCTCAACTTTGGGGAGCACGGCGGGCTTTGTCGTAATGTACTACATAGGATTTTTTCTCGGGAGGGAATTGATAGATACTGGCAAACTAAAATTCATTCCGATGGAAAAAATAAAGACCGTCGAGGGCTGGTTTCAAAAATATGGATACGGTATCGTCGTGGTGAACCGATTCCTGTCGGGCACGAGGGCGGTAATCTCTTTCTTTGTCGGACTATCCGAGTTATCAATCGCAATAACGATTCCTCTTTGTGCAATCAGCGCCCTTACATGGAACTCAATTCTCATCATCGGTGGTTCACTTCTCGGTCGGAATTGGAAACAGCTCGGACATATTCTGAGTCTCTACGGGATAACCGTCGGAATATTTCTATCGCTTTTAGTTGTCTTTTTTGTCGTCAAGTACTATCGGAGGAGAAAACACGCTTAAGAAAATCCTCACAGTTCTTGGAGTTTTTGTTTTAGCAATTATCATATGCTCAATTGCCAACGATCTTCTGACTTACCGCATTGATAGGGAAGCAGGAGTTAATTTTGGCAAGTACCACGAGTATTCAGGAGCGATGCACATACACACTACTTACTCGGATGGCAGCGGATCTTACTCACAAATCGAAAGGATTTGCGATTCTCTCGGACTCGATTTCGCGATTATAACGGACCACAATACAGTTCTGCCGATGGAAGACCACCTTGCCAGTCGTTTTGGTATGACACTGATCGTTCCGGCCGTAGAGATTTCGACCGACGGCGAACACGGTCACTTCCTTGTGATCGGAGACAGCATCCCCATGATCCCGCGCAATGGCATCACGTCCGACGAGGTGTTCCATGATGCGATTTCGAAAAAAGACATGGTGGTCCTCGCTCATGTCTTTCATCCACGCAGCACACTCGATTGGGACAACTGGAGTATCGGAAATTTTACGGGCATTGAGCTCTACAACTTCGATGAAGGCTGGAGAAGTACTCTGAATTTTTTTCGCATCAATAAGTTGATTGGTGCCTACATCTCCTATGGTTTTGAACCGGAAGCGCTCAACTACCTGCTGAGCTATCCCGAAAAAGAGATGCAGAAGTTCGATGAGCTGAATATCAACCGCAAGGTGATCGGCGTGGGTTCATTGGATGCTCATGCAAATGTCAATTTCGGAAAAAGCGTCGCCTGGCATTTCCCGTCATATCAAAGCCTCTTTGAGCTTGTTCACACTGTCATAGTTACAAGACAACCGTTCGATGGTTCATATCATCACGATAGGGAATTGCTGATAAAGGCAATTCGAGATGGGAACATGTTCGTCGGGTTTTCGGGACTGGAACAGGCGCGAGGTTTCTTGTTCACGGCAAGTTCGGATACCAATGAAGTCATGATGGGCGACAGCCTGAGAGTCGAGAAGTCTGCTCGTCTCCATATTGAGATGCCGGACAGCAACGGCGTTGAAACTCAGATTGTTTGGAACGGGGAGATCATAGCAACTTACAATAACGCAAGCTCGATAGATCTTCCGGTTATTCATCCGGGCGAATACAGGATTCAAGCATTCCAGAAAAGGGTGATGCTACCGTTATTTATGAAGAGATCTTTCCCGTGGATATTGTCCAATCCGATTTATATTTACCGCCAACATTGAATGAGAATAATAAAAAGTATCTTTGACAGATCGCTTCTGCTCCCCATTTTTTCCGGATTGCTTCTCGGTTTTTCTTTCCCACCATTCCATTTCGGCTGGCTGGCATTCGTAGGATTCATACCGCTGATCTTTGCCGTAAAGGGAGCAAAAAATTATCGGGAAGTGCTGAAGTTATCTTATTTCGGATTTCTCGTCCTCAATATTGTGGCCATTTACTGGGTTGGCGGCTGGACAAGAGAAAGCGACCCATTCCTGATGATAGGCGGAGCAGCACTCGTTTTCTGCCATCCATTTTTCTTCACGGTTCCTATGCTGGTGTACCATTTTCTGCACAAGAGGTTCGGGGAATTGGCGGTCTTCCTTTTTCCGTTTCTCTATCTTTCCTTTGAGCATTTGCACTCAATAGGTGAAGTCGCCTTTCCGTGGCTTACAATTGGTTATTCGCAATCGTACAACCAAGCAGGAATTCAGTTTTCATCTTTCACAGGACTTTTCGGGATATCTTTTCAAATTTTGCTGGTGAATTCTTTTCTTTATTACTCGCTTACCTCCTGGATGGACAACCGAGGAGCGAAGAAATTCCGAATCGCGCGTTCGCTGTCCATTGCATTGCTCTTGATCGTCATTCCCGAAATCTACGGTGAGATGGTCCTCCGCTCTGCGGGGAAGAATGAATATGCAAACAAGCTGAAGGTCGCAATCATTCAGCCTAATATCGACCCTAATGAGAAGTGGAATGGAGACATAGATCAAATCATGGAAACTTACGAGCAGGAGACATACAAATCGGGCAGTCATGAATCCGATCTGGTGGTCTGGCCTGAAACCGCAATTCCATTTTATATTCTCTTGCCGCAATTTTCTTGTTTTAAGCGCTCGCTCGAATCCTTCTTAGACAGCACGAATACTTCGCTGCTCGCCGGAGTGCCGATCGCCCGCTATTACTCGGACAGCGATAGCGCAAAGCCGAGCAGCCACTTCGATGAGTCCACGCATAGGTACTACGACGCATATAACGGGGCGGCGGTTTTTGAGCCGCACTCAAACGTGTATCAGACTTACGGAAAGATTATCCTCGTCCCGTTTGGTGAACGAATCCCTTACGCTGATGCGGTGCCGTTTCTAATCAAGCCGCTAAACTGGGGAGTCGGCATCAGCAATTGGGCGCGCGGAAAAGACACGACTGTGTTTAGACTCCGAGGCGGACCAACATTCGGCACGGTAATTTGCTATGAAAGTATTTTCCCGAATTACGTCAGGGCATTTGTAGAGAAGGGCGCCGATTTCCTTGTGATTATCACAAACGACGGGTGGTATGGTAAATCTTCGGGACCATACCAGCACGCTGCCTACGCTGTTCTGCGGGCAGTGGAAAATCGAAGAGCCGTCGTGCGCGCTGCGAACACAGGTATCTCGGAGTTCATAGATCCTTACGGGAATTTAATCGGCAAACAAACCAGACTCGACGAAAGAATGACCCTTGAAGAATCGATACCGATATCACACCAGCTAACATTTTACACGATGCATGGAGATTGGATAGCTAATTTCGCAGAAGTTATTTCTGCAGCCGTAATTCTTTTCGGACTTTTTCTTAAATTTAAGAGCAAAAACTAAGGAGATGTTTTACGAAGTACATTGATCTAAGAAGCGATACGGTTACGAAGCCGAATGAAGAAATGCGAAAAGTCATGGCAAATGCAGAAGTAGGAGATGATGTTTTCGGCGAAGACCCGACAGTAAATAAGTTACAGGAAACAGTCGCTGACCTTCTCAGCAAGGAAGCGGCGTTGTATGTCCCCAGCGGCACGATGTCGAACCAGCTTGCGGTCAAGACGCACACCAATCCAGGAGACGAAGTGATCGTCGAGAGGGAGTCGCACATTTTCAATTATGAAACTGCTGCCCCGGCTTTGTTGTCGGGAGTCCAGCTGAATCCAGTTCCAGGTGAGCGAGGAGTGATGACGGCGAGTGCCGTTGAAGAAGCGATCAGACCCGACCTTTATTACATGATGCCGACTAAACTTGTTTGCATCGAGAACACGCACAATCGCGGCGGTGGAACTATTTACCCCCTGAAGCTGATCGACGAAATAAAAAACGTGGTAACGCGGCACAAGCTGAGATGCCACCTCGATGGAGCAAGATTATGGAACGCTTCCGTTGCATCAGGGATAAAGGTCTCCGAGTATGCGAAGCGATTCGACTCGGTCTCAGTTTGTCTTTCCAAGGGGTTAGGTGCACCGGTCGGATCAGTGCTATCCGGCACGAAGGAATATATTGAAAAAGCACATCGATACCGGAAAATTTTTGGAGGCGGAATGCGCCAAGTAGGAGTTCTCGCCGCCGCCGGACTGTATGCAATCGAACATAATATTCAGCGTCTTGCTGAGGACCATGAGAAAGCAAAAGCGTTTGTACGGATTATTTGTGACTCACCCCTTTATGAAGTAAATCTAGATCATGTTGAAACAAATATCATTATTTTCGGAATTAAATCGAGAAGCAATTCATCGGGACCGTCGTTCACGGTAAATAAATTTCTCGCCGACATGAAATCACTCGGAGTTCTCTTATCCGCGGGAAGCGCCGGGAAAGTGCGCGCGGTGACTCACTTAGATGTCTCGATGGGAGACGTGAAGGATGCGGCAGAAACTGTCGCAAAATATCGCGCGGACTGAGAGGGACTGGCTTATTTTAAGAAATCCGATGGAGCTTTCGTAAAATGCTGCAGGTAAACGAACAAATTCCCTCACAATCCGAACTTGAAGAAGCCAAGACCGCGGGATTTACTCATTATCCAATAATCATAGAAGTTCTAGAAGATATTTTCACGCCGGTCGGACTTTACTTGAGGTTGCGTAACTCTCCCAACACCGGACCTTCGATCGGAAAGAACAGCTTCCTGCTCGAGAGCGCGGAAGGAGGGGAGAATATCGGCCGTTATTCTTTCATGGGTACTGATCCATTTGCCACATTCCTTGTCAAAAATGGTACAGTGACAACGACAGTCGGAAGCCATCGAACAACTTCAAAAGCTTCGCCGATATCCGAACTGAGAAATTTCCTATCTAGATTCAAGGTCTTTCCCGCAAAAAATCTTCCGCGATTTTCCGGAGGGGCAGTCGGTTATTTCGGCTACGATTTCGTCAAGTATCTGGAAAATATTCCGATAACCGAATCAAAAAATTCCCTGCCCGAAGTGTTCCTGAATGTTTACGATACGATTTTTGCCGTCGATAATCTGAAGAGAAAAGTTCTCGTAGTTTCCCTCATTCCGCTATCGTCGAACTCTCTGCCAAAGGTCGTGAAGGATCGGTTAACACGCTTGAGAAGAATAATAAAGTTTGTCGAATCGAGCGACCATTCTCGTGAGACGAAGTCATGCAGGATAGGCGAGCCCAAGTTTAATACCACCAAAATGGACTACAAAGGAATTGTCGAGAAGGCAAAACAATACATCATCGAAGGAGATATATTCCAGGTCGTATTGTCGCAGCGCGCAGAATTCAATCTGAAAGGCGATCCGTTCATGCTCTATCGAGGTGTGCGAGCGCTGAATCCGTCGCCTTACATGTTCTACCTGGATTCAACACTCGGCAAGCGCAAACTTGCAATTATTGGTTCCTCACCGGAGATGTTCGTGAGAAAGGAAGGCCGGAAGATAGAAATGCGGCCAATCGCGGGAACAAATCCTCGCGGCAGCACGCCTGAAGAAGATGAACGGCTTACCCGGAAACTGCTCGCCGACGAGAAGGAAAAGGCAGAACATGTAATGCTGGTCGACCTTGGAAGGAACGACATCGGAAGAGTTGCTACAGTCGGAAGTGTTCACGTGGACAATTTCATGCACGTCGAGAAATTTTCTCATGTGATGCACATCGTGTCGGACGTTGCCGGAACAATCGATGGCGGAAGGGATGCAGTGGAGACACTTGCAGCATGCTTTCCAGCCGGGACGCTCAGCGGCGCGCCAAAAGTGAGAGCGATGGAAATAATTTCCGAACTGGAAGAAACCAGGCGACAGGTTTATGGCGGCGCCGTCGGATACATAGACTTTAATGATAACATGGATACGTGTATTGCGATCCGTACCTTTGTCATCGACGGCGACAAAGGCTACTTACAGGCGGGAGCGGGGATCGTATATGATTCTGACCCGGAAAGGGAATACAACGAGACAATAAACAAAATGAAGGCAAACCTCGAAGCGTTAAAACTATTGAGTTAGGTTTCAATAAACGAACTATCAATCATGATTCTTCTAATAGACAATTACGATTCATTCACGTACAACCTGTACCAGTATATCAGCGTGCTCGGGGCAAAAGTTTGCGTGGCGCGGAATGACAAAATTACTTTGAAGGAAATCCATGAAATGAATCCCGAGGCGATAGTGATATCTCCCGGACCAAAGACACCGAGCGAAGCGGGCATTTCCGAAGCTGTGGTGACGGAGTTTTACAGAACGCTCCCGATTCTCGGAGTTTGCCTCGGACATCAGGCGATTGGAGAAGTTTTCGGCGGAAAAATTGTGAAGGCACCGATCCCGATGCACGGAAAGACATCGCAGATAATTCACAACGGCAAGTCGATTTTTAATTCCATGGAAATTCCGTTTGCCGCCACACGTTACCATTCGCTGATCGTTTCGCAGGAGAATCTTCCGGAACAACTCGAGACCATCGCATGGACCGAGGATAACCTTGTGATGGGGTTAAAACATAGAGATTATCCAACGGTCGGCGTTCAGTTCCATCCGGAGTCGGTCATGACCGAAAACGGGAAATCACTTTTAAGAAATTTCATAGACGGGAAAATCTAATAATGAGTATCTCAACAAATCATAACGGCAACGATCGAATGACAGTCTTAGAGGCGCGGCAAAGAGACATCTGGAGAATCTTCAAGGTGATGTCGGAATTTGTCGATGGGTTTGACCTGATGAGTCGAGCCGCGCCGGCAGTTTCAATTTTTGGGTCGGCAAGAATGAAACCGGGGAGCAAATATTATGAGCTGACACGCCAGGTCGCATGCGAACTGGCCAAAACGGGTTATGCGATAGTGAGCGGGGGCGGAGGAGGATTAATGGAGGCTGCAAATCGCGGCGCTAGAGAAGGCGGCGGCCAATCCATCGGGCTAAATATTGCACTGGAGTTTGAGCAAAAGGCAAATGATTATGTCGATCCGGACAAACTGATGACGTTCCATCACTTCTTCGTGAGGAAAGTTATGTTCGTTAAGTACGCGCAGGGATTTGTGGTTATGCCCGGGGGATATGGAACGATGGATGAATTCTCGGAAGCAATAACTTTGATTCAAACACACAAGACCGTGTCGTTTCCGGTTGTGCTGATGGGAAGAAATTATTGGAAAAAACTATTGGAATGGATGCAGGGAACGGCGCTTGAAGAAGGGTGCATCTCCAAGACAGATTTAGACATTTTTCATGTATGCGATGAACCGGATGAAGTGGTACAGATAATCAAGGAATTTGGAATACGCCATGGCTTCGTCACGAACTTCTAATTCCGTTCGGACGCACCCCGGCTCGGGCAAGATTTTCCTGACTCTTTTCCCGATTGCGGTCGCCGCGTTTGTATTCTTGTTGCTCAAAATTGCCCCCCATATCCCGTCATTGAGTCGGATGCAATCAAACAGCGGCGGCCAGGATGTGAGCCGGCTGTCCTCGTATCGCATCCCCGACTCGTTGAACTTTTGCGGAGAGCGAATGCCGCTGGAGATTCCTGACGTGAGAGAGCGAATGGAGCAGGCCTTCTATATGGAATTGTCAGACGCCCAGATAATCCTCGATCTGAAAAGAAGTACGAGATACTTTCCTTATATCGAACAGAAGCTGCACGACACAAATTTGCCTTTAGATCTGGAATACCTTGCGGTTGCAGAAAGCGCTCTGAGAAATGCCGTCTCGAACAAAAACGCATCCGGCATTTGGCAGTTTACTGATGATGAGGCTCGCCGCTACGGACTAAGAATAAATGAGTATGTCGACGAAAGGTTCAACTTCCATAGGGAAACCGACGCTTCGATGAAGTGCCTGACCGATTTGCATTCGAGGTTCGGGAGCTGGGCGCTTGCAGCCGCGGCATACAACATGGGAATCAACGGATTGAAAGCAAGCCTGGATTACCAGATGGTAAATAATTATTACAGTCTCTATTTGAATGAAGAGACATCCAGATTCGTCTTCCGCATCGTGGCGCTGAAACAAATTATGACGAACTACAAGACCTATGGCTTTGATTTATCTCGAGAGGATTTCTACCAGCCGGCAGAAACCAGGCTCGTCGTGGTCGCGCGAATTCCGGACATTGCGCTGTGGGCTAGAAATCAGGGCTCAAGTTACAAAGAGGTGAAATATCTTAACCCATGGCTGATAAATAAAAGTCTGCCTCAGGGAACTTGGGCAGTGGAACTCCCAAAGTATGCGCAACAGGTGATTTTCACTTCATCGTCGCCTGTTATTGATTCATCATTGGAGAAATCAGGTAACGGTGAAAACGGAAGCGGGGGTGTGATTTATGTTGTGAAACGCGGCGATACTCTTGAGAAGATCGCTGCTATCTATGGGGTTTCTGTCACGGAACTTGCATCATGGAACAACCTCAGCTACAGAAGCCACCTGAGAGTCGGCGAGAAGCTAAAAATTATTGTCGGAAATTCAGAACCAGAACAATAAAAACGGTAGCAAAACTTGTCAAGGATTGAGAAACACTTGACAAGATAAAACTTACACAAGGAGGAGTAAAATGAAAGGCGGCTTGTACCACC